>JANWHX010000125.1 GCA_025450235.1 Chitinophagaceae bacterium
CTTCCTGCATACTGAAACTTTCAATGCCATGGTTGATCTGCGCATTGCGTATGCTTTCGGTAAAATCTATTTGCTCCAGCATATCACCAAACTGGAAGCTTCTTGTTTCCGGGTTGATTTCATCGCCCTGGCCGGGTTTGAAACTATGATGATCGCCTTGTTTTGTTTTTTTCAACTTGCCAAAAATCTCTTCAAGGCTCCTTTTACGGATACCCTGCTCTGTTTTAGGAGTAATCTTTATTTCGCCTTTTTGATTGTCTTCGGTAACATAGCCTTTATCCTTCAACTCATCAATAAAATCACCCATGCCGTATTCGTTATCCGTCAGCTCATATTTCTTGTCCAGCTCATTCAGCCATTGCAGCGCCTCTCCAACTTCTCCATTGGTATAAGTAAGCAACTGCATGAAGAGGTCGAGCAATTGATCAAAGCGACTCTTTCCTTCGCTATTGGGATCATATTTGGTAAAATGAAAACCTTTCATGTGTTTAACTGAGGTTTGAGGTCTGAAGTCTGAAGTCTGAAGTCTGATGTCAGAAGTCTGACGGCTGCGATCATAAATTGAGACCCGATATTAAATCGAAGAGTTCCGACCTCTGGCGTCCTACTTCCGACTTCATTCTTCTTCTCCAGCAATTTACGATAATTCTTCCGGCCGATTTTAGCTATTAACAACAACTTAAAACCAATCCGGTTCAAATAAAAAAAAGCCTCTACACCGGATGGCGGAGAGGCTTCATTAAAAAGATGAATGATTAACCTGGTCTTTTATTCAGGCTATCAGCTTTTCTTATACTATCTGCTTTCCGCAAACTGTCAATCGAAGTCAAAATGCTTGGTGTTGGGTTTTCGACCGTTGCTTTAGGCTGCAAATGCGGGGCATATTTTCTTTCAATGGCACTGAGCACGTCCAGGTTCACGTCGTTGAACGGGACCTCCTGGTACTGTACACCCGCATAGAATTCCGGTTTTTCGGCCCTGAGGTAATCATAGTATTTCTTTTGATCTTCCAGGTCCTTTCTTATACTAAGTCTCACCTTTTCCGCGATATCAGTTTTACCGGCTTTATAACAGGCTTCAAGATATACCAACCCTGTTTGATTATGATTATTGTACCGGCTGGTCATTCCATAAGGCAGATTCTCCGGAGAAATGCCTGCCTCTGCTTTATCAATTAATTTTTGTGCTTCTTCTTTTTTCCCTTCGTCGGCAAGGTTGCCGGCAGCTTCGCCAAACACAGATCGTATGTTCAGCAAATGACGGCGATTCTCCTCATCAAAATATGTTCCGCGCTTATTTGCACCACCAAACAAAAACTTTTCAGAAAGATTTTTGTACATCAGGTCATCATTATTATCCCATATCTGTCTTGCGGCAAGACTTTGGCGGTATTTATTTTGTTCCAACGAATCAATCGTCTGCTCGAACACCCAATTTGGTCTCGGGTCCTTTGTCACAACCGGAACCAGGCGATACGTCATTCCATCTTTACGCATATACGTCGCAAAACCAAGGTTATCAAAAGGAGATGTAAAATAGATGGGTCGCTTCCAATTATTTGCCGCCAGGATATTTAAGATCGCCAGGTCGTTTTTCATCAATGCCCTGGCAGGAAGTTCAAATCTTAGTTCACTTACGATGCTGTCTGTTGGATTCACCGTTTTGTTTTTGAGCACCAAGTCCCTGTTAACCGGTATAGACACTTTTGTGATGGGAAAGGAATTCAGTGGCTCACCCCTGGAGTAATCCATTTTTGCCGGATCGTCGCTTCCCACATAATTTTTCATCAGGTCCAGCAAGTCATAATACTGGTTATTAGGGATATTTGGTTTCGGCGCGTAGACAACATAATCCCGTTTACCACCTTCCATTTGTGACGGCGACCAAACTACGTCCATTGAGTCGCTTTCGTTTACTTTATACCTAAGCTGGTTGATATACCAATCGATACCCAGCAAACTATAGTTGATGATACGGATATCCGGTCGCACCCCTTCGACTTCCTGCGCATACCAGAGGGGATACGTATCATTATCACCAAACGTAAAGAGAACGGCATTCGGTTCACAGCTTTCCAGGTAGTCTTTTGCCAGGTCAGGAGCCAGGGTTTTATTGCTGCGGTCATGATCATCCCATACCTGTTGCGCCATAAGTAAGGGAACAATAAGACAAACTAATCCAGTCGCAATATTTAATATACGGGTGTTTTGACCTCCGGAGGATAGAGCCCTGACTAAAAAAGTGATACCTATACTGACCAGGGCAAATAAGGCAGTAACCATTAAACATGTAAGAAAAATACTTCCTCCCGATCCGCGAAAGGCAGTACTAAGGAGAGTGATAATAAACGTCAGGACGGATCCGTACAAAATAGCATTGTTGAATAATTTCTTATCGTCTTTTTGTTGTGCCATTTTTACAAAGGCCACCACAGCAAGTCCTATCCAGATGGCAAATGCATAGAATGACCCCACATATGCATAGTCCCGTTCCCTTGGCTGGTTGCCGGGTTGATTCAGATATATAACAACGGCAATACCCGTCATAAAGAACAAGAGAAAATTAACAGCCCAGTCTCTCCGGTTTCGCAGGAATTGAAACACACATCCAACGATCCCAAGAATGAATGGCAGCATATATAATTTGTTATGCGCTTTATTGTGCTTTATACTATCGGGTATCCTGCTTTGATCACCCAGCCGGTTATTATCAATGAATGAAATGCCAGTGATCCAGTTGCCATCACGTACATTACCCATTCCCTGGATATCATTTTGCTTACCGGAGAAATTCCACATGAAGTACCTCCAATACATCAACCCCATTTGATATGTAAAGAACCATTCCGCATTGTTGGAATACGTTGGCATGTATTGTCCCTTACCCGAGATAGGGTTTGGCTCTTGTTGAAGGCTCAACCATTGAATATAAAAATTTGCATGACCCTGGTCATTGCTCGGATCCCAAACCCTGGGAAATAATTGCTTATCTGACGCGGGATATTTGTATTCTCTTGCATGACCGGTCGGAATGTAGCGATTCGTTCCTTTGATATACCTCATTTCCCCGGTCGTATCAATGTCATTAGGTTGAGCATCGAAGTGAGGCCCATAAACCAACGGAGCGCTACCATATTGTTCACGGCTGAGATAATAGACAAGACTGATCGGGTTGTCCACATTATTCATATCAATAGCCGGGTTGGCGTTTGACCTGATGAGCACGGTAAAGTAGAGAAAATAGCCGAGCATGATAAACGCGTAACACCAAAGGCTAAGTTTTAGCACCCGCAATCCGCCTGATTTGAAAAAGTAACCTATTAATGCGGCTACGCCGGCTACCAACAGGAATTTGAGAACTTTAATGCTATCTGACCCAAGGCCAGTGATAAACGGAAGGGCAGATAATCCAAGGAAAAGAATGAACCAGGTGATCATCCTGCTTCGTGAAATATTTTTTTCATTGAAGCGGAACGCCCAAACGATCAGGGCAGCCAATGCAATGAAATAAAAACTGAAGCCGGAGAAAAAGGGAAGGCTAAGGGAATTCACGAAGAAAACGTCAAACAGACCTGCAGCCTTCATCGAATATTGAATAACTGCAAGCTGGACAATGCCCGTGACCAGGCATCCGACAGCGAATGCAGTAATGATGCTGCGGATGGACTTATATTTCGAATATATTCTTATCAACAAAATGGCGGCCCCGATAAAGCCAATGATCATAGCGACTCCCACCAGGTCATTTTCTTTGTTGAGCAAATTGGCGATAACCAGTAACATGACAATACCAAATGAAATCCCAGCCGTCCAGATCAAAACCGGATCTTTTTTGAATATAGCTGCATCGCTTTTGAATGGCTCGGTTTTAAAGTATCTCCTGAAATAATATATCATCACGATGGCCGGTATACTCAACAGGTTTAACAAGTGAACGCCGATAGACAGGCCCACCATGAAGAAAAGGAAAATGATCCAGCGATCGGCTCTTGCCTTTGCGCCCGCATCCTTGCCGGCATGTTCATCAGCATGTTCCCATTTCAGCATAGCCCAGAATACCAGGGCAGTAAAGAATGACGATAACGCATATACTTCACCTTCCACAGCGCTGAACCAGAAAGAATCGCTGAAATTATATGCCAGGGCACCTACTACACCGGCCGCCATAGTCGTAAACAATTGCTGGCTGGTCAATTCCTCGCCCACATTGACAAACATTTTCCGGGCAAAATGGGTGACACTCCAGAAAAGGAACAGGATAGTAGCGGCGCTGGCCATGGCGCTCATGAAATTCACTGCATTAGCAGCCGTTTGGCCATTGTCGCCAAATAAGATAATAAAGAAGCGGCCAAGAATGGTGAACATCGGGGCGCCGGGAGGGTGGGGCAACTCCATCTTATAAGCACTGGAAACAAACTCGCCGCAGTCCCATAAGCTACCCCTTGCTTCACGGGTGAACATATAGGTAGCAAGGGCAATAAGAAACACTACCCAGCCGGTAATGTTGTTGACTTTTCTGAAATTCATAAAGGGGTTGATTTTGAATCCTGGAGCGGGCCAACTCTAACCAGGTCAGTAACATAAAGTCCACAAAGGCTACACAACGGACACAAAGGGATTACAACAAGTTAAAAGCCTTCGTGTTCTTCGTGCCTGCTTCGTGTTCTTCGTGCTACATATATCTGTTTAAACAGCCTCTCTTATTCAGGAGTCGCAAAAATAGGGTTTTAGATTGTAGATTTTTAGCGGGAAAACCGGGGATTGCATTTTTTTAACTATAGCAGGATGGACGCTATTTCTTCCCAGGAATTAACCCTTTTATGTTTACCGCCATTGAAATGCAGATTGTGCGGCTGCGAAAACAACAATGTAGTGCCGGGAAAATGATCGAGGTTCTTAAGATGATCATCAATCATAATATCGGCGTTAACGATGGTCTTTAGGCCGCAAAAAACGATCTGCTGCCAATTGATGAAAGGAAAATGTTCGGTTAGCCACTCTTGTTTTTCAGGAAGACTTTGAGGGAATTCGGTAGCGGCTGAAACGATAAAGATCTCATAGCTCTCATTTAATCTTCGCACTATTTCCTGGCTTTGTTCCATTACCGGCGCTGTCCTGAAAAACCCTTTTGAATACACATACTTCCGGGCATTCGGGAAAGCATCACGTTCTTTTATACCGGCCACTTCTTCCCTGGATTTTCTTTTGCCGAAATCTATTGCATCGTACCTGAAAAACTGCTCGGCCACATCTGCGATCACACCATCCATGTCAATAGCTATCCTTTCCATATTTCTGATCATGGTTTATTCAAAAAAGACCTTTACCGTTTGATAAAAAAGCTGGGTAGATTGCTCCGAAAAACCTTTTAACCCAAACAATCCTGCGGCATTACCTTTATTAATGGCTATTTCAAGATAACCGGCGCTGTTGAACAAAGCTAATTTTTCACCTTCTCCCACATCTGCATAGGATTCGCTAATTCGATCTATCTCTTCATCTCTTTTAAAAATAATCTTAAAACTCCGGCCCTTGCGCTGTTGTTCAAACTGTTCGCGGGTAATGTTCACAATTACGTTCTCAAAATTGTCGATAAAAATGATCTGACCTTCGATCCAGTTGTTGTCCAGCAATGGGCGCAAGTGATTTTTTTCTGTATACACCGCATCCGGGATGCCGATGTTCTGAATAGGTTCGCCCTGCAAAAGCTGGTTGACAGCCCTGGCCATTATCCCGGCACAATACAATGTGTTCCTGTTTGCCATCTTATCAAGCGGGATAGCGATCACCATTTCAGCCGTCTCCTCCAGTATCATATTTAGCAAACCATTATCGGCGCAGAGGTAATATTGGTTTTTGTGAAAAGCGAGTAGTAGCTGGTCGGGTTTTTTTTCAAAAAGATTGACCAATATGATATGATAACTGAACTCCGGGAAATTCCTGAAGGCACTCCGGCATATATAAGCGGCTTGCGGATAGTTGAACGGGGTAATGGAATGGGAAACATCAACGATACTGAAAGCGGGGTTTACCTGTAATAGCTGAGCCTTCACCGCACCAACGAGATAATCCTGGTGACCGA
Organism: Chitinophagaceae bacterium; assembly: GCA_025450235.1. GTDB lineage: Bacteria > Bacteroidota > Bacteroidia > Chitinophagales > Chitinophagaceae > VBAT01. The sequence continues at coordinate 6,082 of JANWHX010000125.1, forward strand.
TATCGGAAGTTAAGGTTAGTAAAGGCATAGGTGAATGATAAAGTCAAAAGTAAAAAGTCAAAAGTCAAAAGTAAAAAGTAAAAAGGCAAAAATCAACACAGAACGATAAAAGCGAATAGTTGAACGCAGATAGGAAGGTTTATACTTTTGAATTATGACTTTTTACTTAATAAGCTTCCCGTCCTTAAAGAAAAACTTTCGAACCATTTTGTCGGCAAGGCCCGGAAAGAATTTGTTCATGAACACAGTTCGTTTGCCGGTAAAGGTGAGCACCAGTGTTCTCTTCTTTTTTTGAATGGCCCGAAGAATATAATTGGCACATTCGTCAGCCGGCATCATCGCACCTTCGTCCATTGGGCTCTCACCCTGGGATTCGCCGTCTTTATTCAAGGCGGCGTGGCGGATATTGGATGTCGTAAAACCAGGGCAGACCCACATCACATGTACTCCATCCTGTGCCAGCTCTGTTTTTATGGCTTCCAGCCAACCCTGCAAAGCAAACTTTGATGCTGAGTAACCATTTCTTCCCGGCAAGCCACGATAGCCGGCAATTGATGATACGCCGACAATAGTTCCTTTACGTGAAATAATTGAATTCAATGCATATTTTGTGCAATAGACTGTGCCAAAAAAATTTATCTCCATTACTTTCCTGATCACCTCAATACTGGCTTCTTTCAACACGGCTCTCATCGATATGCCCGCATTGTTGATCAGTATGTCGATATCGCCAAAAAACTTTATAGTTGTTTCGATAAAGCGTCTGCAATCATTTTCGTTACTCACATCTGCCACCATTGTATGCAGGGGATAGGAAGGGTATTCCGACTGGAGGGTGTATAATTTATCATTATTGCGGCCACAGGTGGCTACTTTGGCGCCGCGTTTCAGCAATTCCTCTACAAGGGCTTTACCAATTCCGTCTGTTCCCCCTGTAACAATTACAACTTTGTCTTTAAAATAAGAAGACATGAAAAGATTTCTTTGCGCAAACCTACTTTAAAAATTTCCAATGGTTAAGATTGCTCTTTGTTACCTTATAAATTACTTACAGATCAATTGTTCACGGGGAGAGATATTTTTGGTATGGAAGGGCTGAGCCCGTATTTTTGCACTCCCAAAAAAAGGGGCTGTTGACCTGCAATTACCGGGTGAAATATCGGTTCCTGGAGGGCGACAGAACAGTCAGAGCATAACAAGAAAGGTCTTAAATAAAGAATATCGGTTGATCTCGTAGCTCAGTTGGTAGAGCACAACACTTTTAATGTTGGGGCCCTGGGTTCGAGTCCCAGCGGGATCACGATAGTTGCGCGGCGCGGTTTATCCGCGCCGTTTTCATTTGTTGGAGCCCGCTGGGACGAGAAGTTTATCCCGCCTTTAGAAACGAATATTCTTTTTACCTCAGATATCACATCGAACTTGAAAAGCCTCAATTAAGTATAATGTTGGCGGGAAGTCCCAGCGGGATCACGAAAGTTGCGCGGCGCGGGTTACCCGCGCCGTTTTCATTTGTTGGAGCCCGCTGGGACGAGAAGTTTATCCCGCCTTTAGAAACGAATATTCTTTTTACCTCAGGTATCACATCGAACTTGAAAAGCCTCAATTAAGTAAGATGTTGGCGGGAAGTCCCAGCGGGATCACGGAAGATGAAAGGTCTGATTAGTTCAGGCCTTTTTTTATTTCCTTAGAAAATCCGAGTTTAAAATCCCGCTGGGACGAGAAGTTTATCCCTAGAGCGGATGTTCAAAGGTTAGCCGCGAAGAATTTGGAATTAAATCGAGCGCTAAAATATCACTCAAGGATAGCCTTCAGATCCTTAGACTTAATATTATAAGAAAGGGGTGTGTATTTTCTGTGCACAACAGTGCCACTGTTCACTTCCAGTACTCCAACATATTTATCAGTGCTGCTTAATACATACTCAAACAAGAAGATGGGTTTTGTAGGCCTGTTTTTTATGATATTTATAAGCTCGGAAGGTGAAACATATTTATAAGTTCCCGAATAGCTTTGAAAAAAATTCTTTTCTTTTGGTTCTTCCGCGCCGGAAAACATATTACGGTCATATAGCAGCCCGGTCGGAACATACAACGTGTCTTTTACCAGCTTTGCTTTCAATTGAGCGTCTGTATAATTGTTGTAAACATTTGGATCCTTACCATTTTGCAAGTTGTTTTGTACAAACCTCAAATAACTAAGCATATAGGGTAAATTGAAATTCCGGAATTCACCGCGGGAATATGCTACTTCATTGCCTTTTGTAGTGGAAAAACTGTTAACTGTTTTTGTATCGGGATACAACTCAATGCGGCATAATTCGTGTGTTTTTGTCACCCCTTTTTTGTTAGTCGCGTACGGCAATGACAGTGTCAGGAAATAATGCACATTTGTACGCGAACCGGTTTGACTCGTAGTAGTCTTTTTAATACCCGAAACAGTAAAAAAAGCATGCGTCTCAGCGGCATTCGAATATTTCCCCAGATCTTTATATTTTATCACTTCAATGGGAGTAATCGTCCAGGCTTTTGGCAGCATGCTGACATAATCTTCGAAATATTTATTCTCATTCTCCGGAATTATAAATAAAATGGTTTTATTTCTTAAAAGCTCGAGCTTGTCTGTTGAGACGACAGGATTCTGTTGTATGCTGGCTGATCCTGTACATCCCAGTAGTACAATAACTAAGACAACAAATAAAGGCAAGATAATTCGAAACGGGTGAGTGGGGTTGGGCACGGTAATTTTTTTTGTTGGGCGCAAATATAGCGACTGGCCTGCGCAAATCCAAATATTAAGTGATCGTGGCAAACTGCAATTCCGATTAATTTATTAAAGGCCTCATTTGCCAGCAATGCTGGCTATAACATTTTCAGCAATAATATGGGCGTATGACATTTAGTATAAATCAGTTACTGTATTTTCTCACTCTTACCGCAAAAGCCTCTGCCGGATTTTTAACCAGTAATTGTTGTATATCACCATCAGTAAACCCTCTTTTATTTAATAACGGTATCAGTTCTTTGAAAATATTTGTATAGCCCGTAAAACTTCCTCCATCTTTTTCGCCGGGTTTATACCAGCCTGCATCATGTGAGATCAA
>JANWHX010000126.1 GCA_025450235.1 Chitinophagaceae bacterium
CATAGGTCTGCCTGCCGGTCCGAAGGACTCCTTTGGAGCAGATAGTTTTCTACCTTACTTAAAGTTTGTAATATTTTTCAATCTCCTTACCGATCTGTTTAACCAATCCTTCAGGCCGCTCCTCGTTCACCATCCAATTGCAATCTCTGTAAGAAACATAACCGAACGAAGTATCATCCAGCACTACATGAAATGATACCGGTGTTCCTGAGCCGTTCAGGTCTTCCGAGGGGTTTACCCACCCGTTATATTGTTTGTTGTCAAATTCGAATGAGATATCGAAAATCTTATCTTCCATAACATTTCATTTGTTGTTAAATATTCTCCAGTATTTTTTCAAGATCTATGCCTTTCCCAAGCACTGGCTTAAAAATATCGCCTTCGCTTCTTATCCTCTCCATCGCGTTAACAATGGTGAAGTCTTTCATGGTAAGACCTTTCTTTACTTCCTCCCAGTACAAGGGCATCGAAACCGTAGCCCCTGGCTTTGGCCGCAACGAATAAGGTGCCGCAAGCGTGGCTTTCGGGCGGTTCTGCAAGTAATCGACATAAAGTTTGTCCTTACGGTTTCTCGTCAGACGTTCAATGCTTGTAAACCCGGGCAATATATTGTGAACCTGGCTCGCTATTATTTTTCCAAACAACTGGCATTGATCATACGTATATTTTGCACCAAGTGGAATATAGATGTGAATTCCCGTTGAACCCGAGGTTTTAGGATAACCCGCCACACCTAAATGATCCAATACTTCTTTGGTGACCCGGGCTGCTTCGATCACCTGGTCAAAAGTATTTTTATCTGAAGGATCGAGATCAATAAGACACCAGTCGGGGTAATCTTCTTTATGAATGGTGCTGTTCCATGGATTCATTTCGATGGCGCCGGCATTGGCCATATACAATAGGGCAGCTTCATCTTCCGGCACCAGGAAATTCTTATCTTCTCCTTCACCGGTGCGGTATGGTTCCATCTTTACCCAGTCAGGTGCCTTGCCTGTGATATCTTTTTGATAAAAACTTTTACCGTTAATTCCATTGGGATACCGGTTCATCGATTGAGGCCGGTCCTTCAAATAAGGAAGTATATAGGGCGCCACCTGGTAGTAGTAGTTTAGCATGTCCCGCTTCGTATATTTTTCTTCAGGCCAGAAGACCTTACTGAGGTTGGTGAATTTTATTTCATGCCCATTGATTACCCGTACCTGGGTTTCGTCCGTCGGATTCAATAACGTCTTTCTGTGTTTGGACGTAACCGGCTTTGTATACTCAATCGCTTTCTTGTCGCGGCGGGCCGGCTTTTTTTGAGATGCGCTGGTTTTTTTTACCACCTCTTTAGCCTCTACTGCTTTTTCCGGTACCACGTCCCTGGCTTTCTTGTCAATCCGCATTCCCTCAAATGAAGGATGACGCATAACACCGTCACTGGTAATTTCAGCATAGCTGACCTCGCAGACAAGTTTTGGCTTCAGCCAAGTCACTTTTGCTTTCGGAGGATTTGGGCGAAAGCGGGATGGCTTATCTACATCAGGTATTTCAGTGAAAGGAGGTTTATCTGTCACCCATTTTTTCATTTCAGCCATCATCTGCCTTTGCACTTTATCATTAAATCCTGTCCCAATCTTACCGGTATAATGAAGTCTCCCTTTATCAAACACTCCTACAAGTAATGAGCTGAACAGTTTGGGTGAAGCTTCATTTTGCGTAAACCCTCCAATGACTACTTCATGACGCTGGTTTGCCTTTATCTTTAGCCACTCTTTTGTTCTTTCACCGGAATAATAATTACTGTCAGCTTTCTTTGCAATAATACCTTCCATTCCCATTTTCGCCGCTGCTTCAAGGAATTCGGTAGCCGACGTTTCAAAATTTTCGCTAAGCCGGATATTATGATTAGCCGGTATCAATTCTTTTAAAATCTCCCTTCGCCTTGTTAAAGGCAGCCCGGTTAAATCATACCCTTCAAGCCAGGGAATATCAAATAAATAATAGACCAGTTCGCCATCCGCCTCGCTACGCCAGTTTTGCAATGATCCGAAATTAGCGACACCATTATCATTCAACACGGCGACTTCGCCATCAAGCACAGCATTGATGTTCCATTTTTTTAAAGTATCATAAATGGGATAAAATTTTTCATTAAACGATTTATTGTTCCGTGAAACAAGGTTTAGTTTTCCTTTGTTCAATAACGCGATGGCCCGATAACCGTCCCATTTGATCTCATATATCCATCCCGGTTCATCAAATGGCTTATCAGCCAGCGTAGCAAGCATTGGAGCAAAATGTTTTGGGAAAGCTGCCTTTCTGCCTTCTCTTTTTATGACCCCGGTTTTCTTATTTATTTTTTTTGATTCCGGTGTTGAGTTTTTTTTTACACTTTCAGGCTTCTGTTTTTGACCGTAGACATTCTTACTTGTTGCTTCAACTTTTTCCAGGCTCAAACCGGAAACAACTGATTTATCATTTTTGGTGATATCAGTTTCCTTTGCATACTTGTCACGGTGCTTGATCAATAACCAGGCATTTTCTTCTGCGCTCTTTAGTTTAACGAGGGCGAACTCGCCTTTTAATTTTTTTCCATGCAGCCTGATTTTTAGAGAGCCTGCCTTTAATTGTCTAAGTAATGCTTTCTCCTGTTCTGATTTATCTCCTGGTTCAAGCGCTTCATATGTCCCTTCATCCCACACGATAACGGTGCCGGCGCCATAATTACCCTTTGGAATAATTCCTTCAAAGGTCCTGTAATCATACGGATGATCTTCGACCATCATCGCAAGCCGTTTATCATTAGGGTTAAGAGACGGGCCCTTTGGCACCGCCCAGCTTTTCAATACGCCTTTCATTTCCAGCCGAAAATCGTAATGCAGCCGCGAGGCCGCATGTTTCTGCACGACAAATCGTAATTCAGCTCCCGAAGCTTTGCCGCCTTCCGGTTCAGGAGTATGTTTGAATGATCTTTTCTTTTTATACAGCGTCAATGCCATACTTCTTCTACATTAAATATTATACCAACTTGACCGGGATTTTTTATTCATGAGTAATGTGATAGACTTTGTACTCACCCGGCATAAAAGAAAATTTATTTTTCCGATGAATGTTCATTGGCTCGTGGCTGAATAATTCAGTATAATTACCCGGCACAGCAGGATGATCAAAATAAAAATCGGCTTTCCCCTTCGAGAAATTCAATAACACCAATACCCTGTCCTGTTGTCTGCGACAGAGATAGACCAACACATCGGGATGATTGGATGTAAGTATCAATACAGACGCGCTTTCCTGTAATGCTTTGTTTCTTTTTCTAAAAGCAAGCAGTGTCTTATAAAATTCATGGAGCCTGATCTCTCCATCCCAGTCAATAAAATCTTTTTCAAAAAAAGCCAGTCTTTTTGTATTCGGCTTTTCCTGGCCGGAATAGATCAGCGGAATGCCAGGCCAGGTACAACTAAATACGGCCATCGCTGCGGCTGCTTCCCCATATTTTTCATATTCGGTACCATGATCACTGTTCTCGTCATGATTGGAAGTGAAAAGTAATTTTCTCGAACCGATAGGATACCGGGAATAAACCGCGAGCAACGGTAGTATTTCAGCCAGTGTCACCCCGCCCGTCATAAATTTATCAATGGCCCGCAACACCTCCCATCCATAAGTAACATCAAATGCCTCGTGATAGTCGAGAATCTCACATTCAGCTAACCAGAACAGTGGTTTGATTGCATCACATTCTCCTCTTGCTTCAATCCAGAATTCAAGCGGTACTGTTCTGGCCATGTCACAACGGAATCCGTCAATGTCGTATTGCTTTACCCAATGTTTCATTGAACGGATCATTTCTGATCTCATTTCAGGGATCGTGTAGTTAAGGTCAATTACATCCACCCAGCCATACAACCCGGTGAAATTTCCCTCTTCGTCTTTCCTGTACCAATCGGGATATTGGGCGGTCCATTGATGATCGTAACCGGTATGATTAGCTACCCAGTCAATGATCACTTTCATTCCAAGTTCATGTGCCTGTTTAATCAGCTCCGTAAAATCTTCGGGCGTTCCATAAGCAGAGTCGATATCAACATATGAACTGGCTGCATAATAGCTACCATATGTTCCTTGTCTTTTTTCAAGGCTTATCGGCGTTATTGGCATGAACCACAAAACATCTATCCCCATGTTTTGTAGCCGGGGCAGGTGTTGCATAAAGGCCTTAAGTGTTCCTTCGCTAGTATACTGACGCACATTGACCTCGTAGATATTTGTTCCGTTACCCCAGGACACAATAGGAAAAGCTGTACTCATTCTATACTTATTAAAAAACCAGGAAATGCTTTTTTCCCCATTGAAATTCGTGCCATATATGGCTGGTTATGGGGGAGAGTTTGTGGCATCATTTTTCATTTTGTTTCGATAATAAAAATTACGAATGAAAATAGTTCCTAAGCAACATAAGGGGGCAAAATCTGTTACAAGGTATTCAATCAAACTGCCTTCCATATCCTCTGCAAAATCATTGTTTCAAAATGCAAGGATGAATCTATTGAATGTAAACGCATGGCATGTTATTGCCGGCCCCGGCTCAGCTATTTTTGAAGTTTTTAGCACGAATGGTCAAAAAATAAATGGAACAGTCAAAAAGGGGAATTATTTACGCATTACCATTCCGATTATTCCCGGTTCTCCGGCAGGTAGAGGAGCAGATTGGGTAAGAGTGGAAAAAATAAATGAAGAGGAAAAGCAAAACTATCAAATCACGGCAATGTCGGTAAGACCTGCTCCTGCACCGATCACTGATGAAACTGAAGTGGCACATTTTTTTTCACCGGACTCGACCAGTACTTTCAGCATTGAGCGGAACAACAAGATTGTGATCGCTTCGGTGAATGGAAGAAATGAGACTCCCAATACCAAAACAAAGAGTTTTTGGGCCGGGATCAGAAACCTCCTGGTAGCGCTCGGCGCCATGATTGGTCTGAATAAATCTCAATGGAAAAAATTGGCTAAAGGCTTAATTAAGAAAAGATTATAGCCAATCAGGAATCCCCGCAATTCGTGGCATGTAAATAGATATTTCATAGGCAACAACTCTCTTAATTCATGAAAATTACAAGTTGGGGCATAATTGGACCGGGAAAAATTGCGCATGATTTTGCGAAAGACCTTGCCTTGCTTGATCCTCCACAACAGATCCGGGCTGTTTTAGGTCACAGAAAAAAAACCACCACGGACTTTGCCAAAGAATTTAAAATACCACAAACATTTTACAGCCTGGACGAGTTTATAAAAGATGCCGGGATAGACATAGCCTATATAGCCACTCCCCATACCCTTCATCATAAGCAGGCATTAGCTTGTCTTGAGAATAAGATAGCGGTGCTTTGTGAAAAGCCGATGACCATTAATCTCGCGCAATGTAAAGAGTTGATAGCGGCTTCGAAACGAAACGAAACCTTCCTGATGGAAGCTATGTGGATCCGGTTTCTGCCGAGTATAACACAGTTATTGTATTTTATCGAAAGAGGAGATATAGGCCGGGTTGTCTCTATAAAAGCCTCCATGGGTTTCAAAGCGCCACGTGACCCCGACAGCCGCCTGCTTAATCCTGGTCTGGGAGGTGGCTCACTGCTTGATTTAGGTATCTACCCCGTATTTCTTGCGCTTCTCTTATTAGGCAAACCAGATACGATAAAAGCGATCGCTACATTGTCTGACGAAGGGGTGGATGAAGATTGCTCCATACTGTTTCAATATAAGAGCAAGCAGCATGCAATATTAGAGTCCAGTCTTCTTTCGCAAAATGAAATACCAGCCGAGATCGTCGGTGAAAAAGGCACCATTAAGATCCTTAACCCATGGTTTGAAAAGGCGCAAGGGCTCGAATTGGATATTAATGACAAGGGAAAAATCATTTATCCCTGCCGTTGGGCCGGGCATGGCCTGCATTTTGAAGTAGCAGAAGTCCTGAACTGCATTCGAGAAGGTAGAATATCAAGTGACATTCTATCCCATGAATTCAGCCGCACAATGATATCTGTCATGGATGATATCCGCAAACAGATACACGTCACTTATGAAATGTATGAATAATACCGGCCCTGTATTTTTCAATTTTATTAAACGCGGCAAGCTACTCATATGGCTAATAACCTAACGATTTTCCAATTCTTTCATTGGTATTATTCGACAGATGGCAATTTATGGAAACATGGAGTTGATAAGGCTCCGCATCTGGCACAGCTGGGAATAACACATGTATGGCTCCCTCCTGCCTACAAATCAGGTAAAGGCACTGATGAACCCGGTTATGCCGCTTATGATCTCTATGACCTCGGAGAATTTGATCAAAAGGGAACTGTACGGACCCGGTATGGCACCAAAGAGGAATATCACGAGTGCATTAAAGCGATCCATGATAATGGAATGCATGTGATGGCCGATATTGTCCTTAATCATAAAAGTTTCGGCGATGAAAAGGAATCCGTGCCCGTACAACCGGTAAACCCGGAAAACCGTAAAGAATATATCGGGGAGCCGAGGACAATTGAAGCATTTACCAAATTCACCTTTCCGGGACGAAACAAAAAATACTCTGAATTTATCTGGGACTGGCACTGCTTTACCGGAATGGACGAAGACGGCAACATTTACCTTATTCTGAATGAACATACCAATGGACAATGGGAAGAATTGGTGGAAGAGGAAAAAGGGAATTTTGATTTCTTAATGGGAAAAGACATTGAATTTCGGAATCCTTATGTAAAAGAGGAATTGAAGAAATGGGCGGAGTGGTATATTGAAACAACAGGCATCGATTCGCTCAGGCTGGACGCTGTCAAACATATCAATCACCATTTCATGAATGAATGGCTGGATCATGTAAGAGGACGCTTCCAAAAAAATTTCCTGGCCATTGGGGAATACTGGCGCCATGATGTGGTTCACCTATTGAATTATATTGAGGGCACAGGAGGCAGGGTGCAACTTTTTGATGTGCCATTACATTTTAATTTTTATAATGCTTCCTCGCAAGGCGTCGACTATGACATGCGAAAGATCTTTGATAATACTCTGGTACAGGCAAAGCCGCAATTAGCCATCACCTTTGTTGACAATCATGATACCCAGCCACTGCAATCGTTAGAATCGACCGTTGAATATTGGTTCAAGCCTCTGGCTGATGCATTGATACTGCTAAGGGAACAGGGCATTCCCTGTGTGTTCTATCCTTCCATTTATGAAGCAAAATATGCTGACCGTGTAAATGGTGAAGAAGTATACGTTGAGATGAATGGAACAGAATTCATAGAAGGCATGTTGAAAATCCGAAAACACCTGGCATACGGGCTTCAACGGGATTATTTTGATCATGGCAATACCATCGGATGGACAAGAGAAGGCATTGATGAAAATCCCTTATCGGGCTGCGCCGTTATCCTTACTAACAGCAAGGGTGGCGAAAAACAAATGGAGATAGGGAAACGTCATTCCGGCAGGTCATTTATTAACCTGTTCGGTAACCACGATGAAAAAGCGGTCATTGACGAGAATGGCACAGGTAAGTTTTATGTCAATGATAAAACAGTGGCTGTATGGATCGATGAAGAAGCTTTGAAGTTGTTTACCTGATATAGCAGTCTGCAATTATCCAGGTTTTCATTGCTTTTTATACCGAAGAGAGAAAGCCAGCACCAGTATGTTTACAATCAATGAAAAACTATTCGTAATAATAATGGGATAATCTTTTTTCAGGACCCCATACCAAACCCATCCGCTGATACCAGCCAAAAGAATAAAGAGCATAAAGTAAGAAATATCGTTTGCCTGCTTGTCACGTATGATCTTAATTAACTGGGGCAACATCGATATGCCTGTACATATTCCTGCGCCGATACCAATATAAAGAGTATAATCGCTCATTAAACGCTACAGCAAGCCATGTCGTTTCGCTTTTATGTATCCCCCGGATTGTTCCGGCATGCGCCATTCTTTAAATCTCTCGAAATGTTTGTGGCGGTCAAAATTCTTTGTTTCGGCGAGCCTGTTGTAAAATTCTATTTCCTTTCGGGATCCGGTCAGCACGGAAATACTGCCATTCGGTGATCGATAGAAATCTTTTGGAATATGATTGCCGGGAGTGCCGTTTACTTTTTTTATAGCGAAAGATGGGTTATGGATCTTTACATTCATTTGACTAAGGGATATATTGCCGTTACCGGAAAGAATCATGCCTGAATATTTGATCTCTGACATAAAAGAGACAAATAGCGAATTACTATCAAGAGCGCCCCTGTTCTTAACATTATATTTGGATCAGCATTCAGTCCTTTCTTAAAAAAAAGTCGGCTATCAATGGGTTACGTAAACGTAACCGTTGCCGGGAATAAATTACACACAACCTATTATAATGTAAATCAAGAATAGATAAAAAAATACCGGCTGCCTTTATCAAGCATACCGGTATGGTTTCTTATTCCTGGTCTTTTTTATTCTTCTTCTTCTCCCTCTTGTTCTGCTTCCCAGTTAATATTGTTTTCCGCGATTTCTGTGAGGTCCCTGTCAGTTTGTTTTTCTTCTTCCAATGTCTGACTCAATATCTGCGCTATTTCATCCTGACCCATTGTTGTTGCTATCTGGGCAAGACCACCATATGTTGCAATTTCATAATGTTCTACTTTCTGCGCAGCAACGATGATCGCAACATCGCGGGTCATACTTCCATCTTCCGTTTCTTCCACTGCCGTTTCTCCTTCTTTGATCAGTCCTTCCATTGCATCACATTTTTTTGCCTGGGCCTTTTTCCCCAATATTTCGAATACCTGTTCCAGTCTTGTGGCGTGCTGTTCTGTCTGAGCAATATGTTCCTCAATTGCTGATTGTAATTCCTCAGTAGTGGCCGCCTTTTGCATTTTTGGTAACGCCTTGAGCAAATGTTTTTCTGCCCAGTAGATATCTTTTAAAGAGTCCGTAAAGAATTTTTCCAGTTGTGTGTTACCGCTATTACCTTCTGTAGCAAACCTGGATGACTTGCTGGCTGGTGTTTTTGTTTGTGCCATAAAAAAAGTTTTTTTAATAATAATAATGAAATAGTATATCGATTTTACAAACTTTATGCCATGAGCCTGTTATTCAGTTTGCACATTTTCCCGTAATTTCTCTGCATTAGTTGCATATCAAATTTTTAAGGAAATAAAATTCTAGTGCGCCTGAGTTCTAAATAGTTATTCCCGGTAATATTGTGCATTGATTTCACCCGGAAACTGTTGAATGAAATCTACAATTATTTTTTTTTATGCTGGTTCCAGGTATTGGGAATAAACATATCCTTCTTCTCCGTTCTCTGTTTTTATCAAACTCCATTGCTCGTTGGCGTTACTCAGTATTGTGACTAATTCATCATGAGCTGCTTTACCAACGATAGGCTGATCCGTTCCCGGCCCCTTTCGGATATTAAGGTTAGAGGACTTCGTAGCCACTTTAGCTTTTGATCCTGCTGGAGTGGCAACGTTTACATTTAACACCAGGTCCCCTGACCTGTAATCGGGATCAATTTCGTCATAGGTTGCCCAGAGACTGTCCTTAACTTTTGCATTACTGACAGATCCGTCAATGTAAAGGACGCTGTTTTGTTCTCTTATCTGCAAATCAGATACCCCGGAACTTTTAGCTTCATCTATAAGTCGCTTATATTTTTCCTGAAGTGCCATAAACCCTCCTTTATTTTAATGTGAGATTATTATTTATTTTTTTTGGATGTAACGAATTCAATGCCTGGAGCAGCTGAGGTAACCTATCTTTTTTGATTTCTCCCGTAAGCATGATCTCTCCGTTATTGACTGCGGCATTGACAGTGGGATAGTCCTTAGTCGCATCCTGAATACCATTCCTTAAAGCTTCATCCGTCCCTATCTCAACAGGTGCCGGAGTCGTCGGATTAGTGATATTTACGGTATCCTTACTTGTATCTTTCGTTTCTGTAGCCGATTTATTGTTGCATGCATTCAGTCCAATGGTGGTAA
>JANWHX010000127.1 GCA_025450235.1 Chitinophagaceae bacterium
ATGAAAGGAGGACAGGCTCCGGGTAAGGTCATTGGCTCATTTGATGCGGCTGATATAAATTATGCTACTGAATACCTGGCAAAACTGGTAAAAGAAAATAACCTCACGCCGAAAATTCTCATCATTCACCGGTTTACGAAGGGCATGGTGACCAATTACAAACAAATTAAGACAAGACCCGAAGTTCAGATCGTGATGGATATGGATGGCTGGGGTCCACCGGTCCTGAAAACTGATTCTTACAAAGCATACATTCATAAAGAACCTGTAGAATTCGCCGGGTTTAAACTTTTCTATAAAAATGACATCCGGAATAATGGCCGGCTGATGACGCCAAAGGAATTACTGGCATTGAAACCGCAGCCCCTGTATATTCAATATCAATAATAAAAAAGTAACATAAGAAAAAGTTGCGCAGCCAGAAGCTCCGCAACTTTTTTTATTGGCAAGTTCACCGGCGGTTCATTGCTGGTAAATTTGAAACGAACTCAATTATACAGCGTTTCCATTCTTAAACGAAAAATGCACAGGCAGGCCTGTGCATTTACTACGACATCGATATTCGTTACTTTATTTTTTTGACAATCACCTCGTCAACATAACGGCTTTGATTGTTTATTTCAAAAACAACCGGTTTGTCATACGCCTTGCTGCGGATTTCAAATTTCAGATTAGCGTCATCTATTTCTTCAGTATTAAGCCGAAATTTTTTAAGAAACACTGTCCCTTTCACAATTTCTTTGTAAAAGATGTTACCTAAATCATCACGGACAATGATAGTGTACTCATTTTCTTCGGTACTGTTGAACACCAAATGAAAAAGAGGCTGGTTTTTCGAAATGCCTGCAAATTTTAGTTCCACCGGGATGCTTTTCTTTTCATCATTAGCCAAAGCCGGAGAAGCAAATACTGTCATAACAGTTGCTATTAAAGCGATGGCAAATAGACGGATGCTGATTTTTTTCATAATTCAAAGTTTAAAGGTTAATAATCGATTCAAAATTTTTTGGGGCAATCGCTGGTATCTGGTAAAACGTGTGGAGCAAGCGGGCAAGCTACTGTTGACATTCAAATGGCCCGTTAGGAAGAGGCGGTAGTAAACCCTGCCGCCAGGTATTTATTCAGATGTGAAGCTAATGGCAGAAAAAGGTCTTTGCAAACCAAGTTTCCCGGGATTTGGGCACGGTAAGCCTTGCCGGCAAATCACAAAACCCTCGCCAGCAGGGGATTTGACAGACCGTTTTGCCGGATGTCCAACACGCATTTCATCTCTAATTATCGACCTAAACACACCCGTTGCCGGTCTGGCCCGCATTGTTTGACAGAAAAAATCATGTGCAACGGTAATAATTCACCCAATCAGAAACACGGTACGGAATTTGGGTAATGATAGGCTCAATTTTAACGACAGGGGACAAATATAAATCCTGTCTATTACGTTGATTATCAAAATGGGGATTCGGCGTTCATAAATTTAGTTTTTTGATTGGGATCAAGCTATCAAAAAAATATTATCTTCGACCGCCATCGTCGTCATATTAACGATCTAATGAAGGTGGAATCAACTAATTAACCCGAAAGTTGTTGTAAATATAAGAAAGGCTGAAGACCTTAGAACTTAGGAAGATATAAAAAGGAAATAAAAAAATGGCATTTAAAAAAGAGATCTTAGAGATCATTGAACCAAAAGACATCTTTGTAGGTAAGACAGACGCTCCTGTCACATTAATGGAGTTTGGCGAGTATGAAAATGAGGATTGCGCCAAGGCAAATGAAGTCGTCAAGCAATTACTGGAAGAATACGAAGGCAAAATCAGGTTTAATTTCCGTCATTTCCCGCTCACAAGGATCCACCAGCGCAGTATGAAAGCCGGTGAAGCTTCCGTTGCAGCCGCCCAGGAAGGAAAGTTCTGGGAAATGCATAACGTGTTGTTTAACAATCGTCGTAACCTCGGAACCACCAGCCTTAAATTACATTCCAAAGAAGCCGGCGTAAATAACAAGAAATTTCTGGATGACCTGGTAAATGGAGTGTTTGGGTGGCAGGTACAGGATGACCTCAAAGAAGGGATTGACAGAGGCGTCAAAGAATTACCCGCCTTTTTTATTAATGACGAGCCTTTTACCGGTAAGCCTACCTTTGCCAATCTGAGTGCAGCTATTGAGGCGGCACTGAAGAAAAGCAAAAAGAAGACAGCAGTGAAACAAAGAGCTTAAGAGCTCAGGTAATATAAAAATTAAACCTCCCTGCCGAAGCGGGGAGGTTTTCTTATTGGTATCAATTGTATTTGCAAATCGGTTACCAGCGGCTGTTCGAATTAGAATAAGAAGGTTTATTGCTTCTTTCTTCTTTTGGTTTTGCGACCATCACCTTAATAGCGCGGCCTTCCACCATTCCGCCATCCAGTTCGGCGATAGCTTTCTGGGCAGCCACGTCGTCAGGCATTTCCACAAAACCAAAGCCTTTGCTGCGGTTTGTGTATTTGTCCATAATTACTTTGGCGGACGACACTTCGCCATATTCTGAAAAAAAACCTCTTAAGTCATCATCCTGTACGGAGTAGCTTAAGTTTGAAACATAAATGTTCATTTAGAAAATAAATTAAATTGAAAAAATACTTGAGAAATAAGCACGGTAAAGAAGACTGACTATTGGCATCCCGCATAGCTGGCGGGACGTATCGAAAAAATCATTCACTTACAAGATGCGAAGAACTCAAATTAACATCGCGAAGGTACGTCTAAAATGTCATAACAGCGTGTTATAGCCGAACTAAATTTTTAATTGGTTTTCTCAGGAGATTCTACGTTAAACATATTAGAGTTCTCTTCCTTTTTGTGGAAACCGAAATTATAACGAAGATTTACGCCAAACCGCCTGGTATCTGCCTCCCGGTAGCCTTTTGCATCAACAGACCCTTGTTTGATAGTGAAATTGTTTTTGTTTGTAAAGAACATATCATTCGCACTAAGCGTTACGATGAGTTTTTCTTTTAGAAATCTCCTGTTGACACTTGCGTTTAACGCCCCGAATGTAGTAAGTTCATAAAATTGCTGCTGCCCTTTCAATCGAATAAAACCATTTAACGTGACGACAGAAAATCTATCTATTTCAAACGTGTGATAAGTAAAGAAGGTCCATGTCCCTTTCTTGAACGATAAGGGTTGGTTTTCGTAAAACCCCTGGTAGAAATTATGATTGTATTGACCGCCCACTACAAAAAAATACCGGCCACCCGGCGGTATAGCACCCAGACCCCGTACGTACCATTCTTTGTTCTTGCCGAGATTATCATAAGTCCTGAAACCCTGGCTTGGATTGGCATCCGCCTGGTAAATAACATTGGTGAAAATATCTTTCGAATCATTGACCCCGACAGCAAGGAGCGGTCGTTCATTGACACTGATATTGGCTTCATAGTTTCGCGTAAACTGCGGACGCAGGAAAGGATTGCCCACCTCTGAAAGATATTCATCAACATATCTTGGAAACGGGTTCAATTGCTCGTATACCGGCCGGGTAATCGTCCGCCGATATATCAGGTAAGCCCTGAGATCAAAACCGGCTATTCTCATAACCGTTTTGCTCAGGTAGATATAAGGAAAAAGATCAGTGCGGTGAATGGCAAAGGAGGTATCACGCGGGATGATCTGTCTTCCTTCCATATTAGTATTTTCGAGCCTCGTGCCGAATTTAAGCACTACATCTTTTCCAAAGGTCTGCGAACCCTGCAAGTATAATGCGTTTATGTTCTCATCATAGTGAAATGTGTTTGTTCGTTTATCATTTTTTGTTCTGATCCCACCTTCCTCGTCATAGTAATTTGTAACATTCTTAAAATTATTAATTGTGCTTTTCAATCCTGCTTCCAGGGTAAACCTCTTTCTCATCTTAAGTTTCAGGTCGGATTTTACCGATAACAGGTCCCGTTTGTTTTCAGCTATTCCGTCTCCGCCAGTCGGCACCGCATTAGCCGGAATCGTATAAGTTGTGGTAAATACCTGCTCCGACGTGTACTGCGAATTGAAATAATAAATATTAGAGGACCATTCTGATCCCAATGTATCTATTCTCAATCTTGGTTCAATGCCTGCGCCAATGACCAGCGACTTGTTTTCATTGGCAATGAAATTGATGTTATCGCTTCGTACCTGACCGTTTGAGATTTTACTAATGATATTGCGGGTATTTGTTTCATTGTCGGCCAGGTTGAGCGTCGCCTGTCCTGAAAGCTCTATTTCCCATTTCCCTGGAGCATAGCTAAGGATATATTGACCGAACCACGCATCGGAAGGATATTTTGTGAGTGCGTCCTGGCTTAAAACTGAATCGGGAACAAATTGCCGGTCGTTAGTGATTTTCTCATAGTAATTTCTCCGGTTGTAATTCACATTGAATGAAGAACTTTTTTTACCGTTGTTATTGTTTATGTTTAATCCAACAAATTGACTGCCGTAACTGCCTTGTTGAATGCCCCCGTTCACACTGCCTGTAATACCGATCTTAACTCCTTTTTTCAGCACTACGTTCACAATCCCGCCGGTGCTTGACGCATCATATTTTGCTGAAGGTGTTCTTAGAATTTCAATTTTCAATATAGCAGTTGGCGGAATACTTTTTAAGAGCGTAGCCACATCAGCGGCGCTCATCTTCATATCGCGGCCATTGATCTGCACCGTGGCGGGACTAAGACTGCTGATATAAATGTTACCGTCCTGGTCGATAAAGAGGCCTGGTGTTTTTTCTACTACTTCATAACCGTTCGTGGAAGCGGCCACAAGGTTTTCCGGATCGATAATGGTTTTATCATCTTCCTGGCGCATTAATGGTTTGGATGAGGTGACAACAACGCCGGATAATGTTTTGGGTAGGTCTTCAAGCGAAAAAGTAAATGAAGATTGAGCAGAGGCAACATTTATTCCTTTTTCCAGGGCTTGGTAATTAACAGAAGAGATGCGGACAATATACTGGCTGCCCTTCAATAAATTAAATAAGACTGTTCCCGTGCTGTCTGAGATTTTCTTGTCTGATTTTAGCGAATCGGCTCTGTCGAAAACATGAACCGTCGCGAAAGGAACGGGTTGTTTTTTTGAATTAATTATTTTGAACGTAACGGGAATTTCCTGGCACCGGATGTTTGTAACGAAAACATTAAACAAAAGAATGAAGAATGATTTTGTGAGGAATCGGGTAAAAAAAATTTTCATGGAACCTCTGGTAATAGGGGTCAAATATACTCAAATGAGAGACGGAAAGGGACCGGAGAAAGTATTTTGAATTCTTTTAACCTTTATTGCGATCCGGTTTTTCTCAATCTTTTTTTCATTATGTGGATCTGTTCGGCTTCATCAATTGAATGACTATTATGAATATCAGCTTCTTTTTTAGCCAGCTGGGATAATTTGACGTAGTATTTCTTCAGGGTTTCCAGTTCCTCTTCAGTAATATCTTCAACATCAATAAGACGGTTACTGGCAGCGCTGCATGCTATCAGTTCGTTCAATTTTATTTGCAGGGCCATTGTGTCCTTATTTTGTGATTGCTGGATAACAAAAACCATCAGGAAGGTTACAATCGTTGTACCTGTATTGATCACCAATTGCCAGGTATCCGAATAATTAAATATTGGGCCTGTTGCCGCCCAGCCGATAATAACGAGGACCGCCAATATAAAAGCCAGTGGTTTGCCTGTCGCTTTGGTTACTTTAGCCGAGAATTTTTCGAAAAAACGTTTGATAGATTTTTTCATACTTCTGTTTTATGTGTTTGTTGAATTCAATATCAATGCCGAAATTTAAGAATTGTAATATACAGCATGATCGAATTTACAACGACATTAAATCAATTTGCAAAGCAGGGAGAAAAAACCGGTTGGACGTATATTGAAATACCCGCCGACCTGGCCCAACTATTAAAAGAAGGCACAAAAAAATCTTTCAGGGTAAAAGGTAAACTCGATAATTATAAAATAGCAGGCGTATCGTTATTGCCGATGGGTGGTGGCC
>JANWHX010000128.1 GCA_025450235.1 Chitinophagaceae bacterium
AATGCCGACAGCTTGTATTGCAAAAGTTATTGTCCACTGCATCCTTCCGTCCATACTGTTGTTTTCGCGCTGGCGGATGAATTATGTGATGTATTCGAGGCTACCGCTTTTCATGCAGGTATGGATGAAGTATTCTATATCGGAAGCAATAAATGTCCCCGTTGCAAGGGGCAAAACAAAGCAAGACTGTTTGCGGATGAGGTGACGCGTATTCGTGATCATCTCGCCGCGTCCAAACGTGAATTATGGATCTGGGGCGACCGGTTGATTGATGACGCCACCACCGGCATCGGAATGTGGGAAGCAAGTACCAACGATACACATGGAGCTATTGATATCATACCAAAAGATGTGATGATCTGCGACTGGCATTATGAAAGAGCGGATAAAACAGCAGTGTACTTTGCGATGAAAGGATTTAATGTAGTTACCTGTCCCTGGCGTAATCCAGCTGTCGCTGTTTCGCAATTGCAGGATATGGTTTCTTTCCGGCAGGGAGCCACAAGACGAATGAAGCCAAGGTTTCGCGGCATCGTCCAAACAGTTTGGTCTGCCCCACAAGGCTTCATCAATGGTTTTTATCAAAACAAAAAAGATCCGCAAACAGGTGATAATACCCCCTGGAATTGTTTCCGCCAGCTATTTGATGCGATCAGTAAACTGCAATGATGAATCTCCGGATTGCAGACAAGGACATTACAAATAATTATTGAACGAATTATTTACCGCCACAACAATTACCTAATTGGCAATTTTGGAACGGTACATTCACTGGTTGCGCGATAATCCTTTGATGATTCGGATCCTGTAGGCATTCATCGCGGTTTTACCGAGCTTTTTAACCAGGCTATTATTCACCACGATTCCTACCGGCGCGCCGATACCCGGAATGAGCTGTGCCATTTTTGCCAGGTCGATATAATCGCGGTATTCCTGTTGAAAGTTTCGCCAGTCAAAAAGATTAAGATCGGTGGGAAACTGTTTGGTTTTTTCATCCCAGTCTTCCATTTTAAGATAAATATTTCGCCTGTGTTCATGACTGGAAAAAGCCAATTCGAAAATATGCAGAATATAGACCCTCTCCTTATAATCATTGGTATCGAATCCATATAGTGAGGCGATTTCAAACAGTAATTTTATTTTGATCGCGAGCAGAATGGGAAAGTCGGCAAGTCCCATCAGGATGCCTCCTGCGCCCGTAATGCCGCCTTCAATTGCGGCCGTGTCGCGGTACGTATCAATTTTTTTATAGACGAGGTGTTCTCTGCCACGCAAAGACATTTCCTGCAACGGGACGCCTGTTGTATGCTTTGCACCAAACAAAACTCCTTTTATCATCTGTTTCAAAGTAGTGGTAATAGCCGCATGTACTTTTTCAGGGATCCAGCTATTGATCTTTACCTGCATTTTTTTGGAAAGGGCATTAAACAAGGATGGCCTGCGCAGCATTTCTTTTTGCCAGGCTTTTACTCCGGGCCTTAGTTCATCCACGTACGTGTCCATTGAAAACAATTTGGGCGTCTCAAAGGTAGACTGTCCGGCGACATAGTTTGACGGACTATTTTTGCAGAATGGTCACAACCTTCATTAACCGGTACGCCAGGCTGAAAAATATCCTGGCAGTTCTTCTTACTGTGCCGCTGCAAGTTTGCTTTTCACAGGCGCTTACTTCAAAAGAGTACAAGGAAGATTTCAATTTTTTTTGGACCAGTATTAATCAAGAATACTGTTATTTCAATAAGAAATCAACCAATTGGCAAAAGGTAAAAGAAATATACACACCGCTCATCGATAATGTAACTACCCGGGATGAATTTGTTGCTGTACTGGAAAAAGCGCTTTATGAAATTTATGATCATCATGCTATTCTAAATACTAACACAAAAAGCTCTCAACGCCTCGTTCCTTCCGGAACGGATATGTGGGCAGAATACATTAACGGTAAGCCTGTCATTGTCGAAGCAAGAAAAGGCTTTGGCGCCGCGGCATGCGGAATTATTGCAGGCATGGAGATTATTGAAATAAATGATAAACCTGTTAACGATGCAGTGGAGGCTTTCTTACCGAAATCTTTAACCACCAATGATGTCGAGGCGAGGAATTTTGTTTTGCGAATATTACTTGCCGGCAACCATATCCAGCCACGTAAATTCTCATTAAAATATAAGGGAACAACAAAAGACTATTTCCCCGACAAGAACGGACCTACTCCGGACAATTGGAAATATTTGTCGATAATTGAGAGCAAACAGATCGGGACGGTGGGTTACATCAGGATCAATGATTGTCTTTATGACAATAGTTTGATCCCGGCTTTCGACAGTGTAATGGAAGCGATGAAAAAGACGACCGCATTGATCATTGATTTAAGAGAAACGCCCAGTGGAGGCAACACGACGGTGGCGAGAGCAATTTTAGGATGGTTTACCGATAAAGAAAAATTCTACCAAAAACATGAATACTATTTTGAAGAAAAAGCCACCGGCGTGAAAAGAAGCTGGGAAGAGATCATTTCACCAAGAAAGGGCAAATATTACGCTAAGCCCCTCGTGATATTGTGTGATCACTGGACGGGTAGTATTGCAGAAGGTATTACCATCGGCTTTGATGCGCTGCAAAGACCGAAAACGAAGATCATTGGTACGGCAATGGCCCGGTTGAATGGTGCCGTATACAGTTACCAGATGCCAAATTCTAAAATAAACTTTTCATTTCCGGCCGAACGGTTATATCATATCAATGGCCTGCCAAGGGAGAAGTATTTACCAGCAATCTTACTTGACCTTACAAATAAGCAGGAATCGTCACCAACCGATATTTTCATTGAGAGGGCGTTGATTTACTTCAGGACCTTAAATTAATAGCTTTTGATTTTTACTGTCCAGTGTCAGCCGAATGATGCTTCGACCGCCACTACGCATCGGGGCAGGCAAGACACCCGCCCCGGTTAAATTTTCGAATCAATCGTTTTTCACCTTTTTCTCCCCATCTTCTATTTTTATCTTCTTATCACCATCCTTTATCTTTATTTCATCGCCTTCAACCTTTACCTTGTAATCCCCATTTTTCATCTTATACTCATCGTCGCCATCGTATTTGTATTTACCATCTTCTGTCTTTACGATATGCCCGTTGACCACCTTACCCGTCACACCATAGATCGTGTCATGTGTTTTAGTATCTACATACATATAGACAGGTTGCCGGGTCTTGCTATCTACCATGAGGCCTGTTTTCTCATCTTTTACAAGATCTATGTGTTCGCCTGAGGTCAGATCAACATACCGGTGCTGGTTACAGGCTGTCAAAAGAATGCATGCTGATAAGCAACATATTACTAATTGTTTCATATTTTTTTTCTTATAAGAAACAATTATCAGACCAGTAACTATAAAGGCAATATAACTGTTGCTTTACCAGAAATAGATACTTTTCAACATACGAACCCGTGTATGGGCAATATTTTCCTCCGACACTGTTCCCGTCCATCAACACTACCGCCCGACTTGTATATTTGTATTCCCGACTATTTCGGACTCACCACTCACCACTCACCACTCACCACTCACCACTCACCACTCACCACTCACCACTCACGACTCACCACTCACCACTCACGACTTCTCACCAATTGACTATTTTTGAAGAATGGATACAACAGCAACAACACCCGGCACCCTTGAAAAAAAATTTACCAGTTACCAGGCTTTAGTAATCTTTCTTCTTGCACTTACACAGTTCACCGTGGTACTTGATTTTATGGTCATGTCCCCGCTTGGTGATATGCTGATGAAGTCAATGTCGCTCACCACCCGTCAATTTGGTTTTGCCGTATCAGGCTATGCTTTCAGCGCCGGCATTTCCGGGTTATTAACTGCAGGATTCGCGGACCGGTTTGACCGTAAAAAATTATTGCTGTTCTTCTATATAGGTTTTATAGCAGGCACGTTGTTTTGCAGCATGGCGACCAGTTATTTTATGTTGATCGCGGCAAGGATCATCACCGGTTTGTTCGGTGGGGTCATCGGTTCTATTTCGATGGCTATAATGGCTGATCTGTTCCCCTTGCATCAGCGTGGAAGAGCAATGGGATTTATGCAAATGGGTTTTGGCGCCAGCCAGGTATTGGGCATTCCAATCAGCCTTTACATTGCTAATCACTGGGGATGGCAGTCGCCCTTTCTTATGATTGTGGGGTTAGCAGCGATTATTTGGTTTGTCATCATTTTAAAACTGCGGCCGATCACGCGACACCTTGACATGAAAACCGAAAAGACTGCGGCAAAACATCTATGGCATACCCTACGACAGCGCCAATACCGGATTGGTTTTTTAATGACAGCGCTATTGTCCCTGGGCGGTTTTATGATGATGCCATGGGGAAGTGCATTTGCCGTCAATAATCTTCATGTTTCTTATGAACAATTGCCGGTGTTATTTATGACCAGCGGTCTTGCCGCCCTCATCATCATGCCCATGGTTGGGAAGTTGAGTGATAAAGTAGATAAGGTAAAAATATTTTCTGTCGCGGCAATCATGATGATAATAATTATACTGATCTATACCAACCTGTCTTCCGTTCCTTTCGCTCTTGTTATCGGGATGAATATCCTGATGATGACGGCGATCATGAGCCGGATTGTTCCGGCCATGGCACTGGTGTCCGCTTTACCAAAGATGCAGGATCGTGGCGCCTTCATGAGCATCAATTCATCCTTGCAACAGATCGCCGGCGGTATAGCGGCGGCTGTTGGTGGAATGATTGTAGTGCAGCAAACCAAGACAAGTCCATTACAACATTACAATACGCTCGGCTATGTGATCGTGGTGATCATTATTGCTAATATCATACAAGTGAACAGGGTGAGTAATTTGATAAAGGCACAACGGCATGCGGATAAATTATAGAGTTGATAAGTATGGTGCGTGGGGACACGCACCATGGCACTTATCATAATTGTCCCAGCAGGTATTGCATCGCCACGTTTCCCTTAATCGCCCAGGTTTGTTTTGTCGCGGGTTGGCCGGCAAAAATTACGCCGGTGAATCGATAGATAACTTCATTATCAGCATTCCTGAACTTGCCAAATACGGGAGCACCTGAATACCCCTGCTCAGCATAGGGTTTGATAAAATAATAATAACGTGATGTGGCGCCGACGATTGCCCTTGCACTGTCAGACGCTTCGGGGAAATTAAGTTTTAGGGCAGCATCGTAGTCTGAAAAACCATTTGGATTAATTTTTCCTTCCAACCGTTGTTGCTGTGAATAAAACGCGGGAACGCTTCCATTCCCGGTAGGATAGCCAAATACAATAACTTCTTCCGGCTCCGCAGAAAAATAATTCTGATCAATAAGATCATTGATAAAGTAGATGGCTGCGTCCGGCGGTAATTCTACTGGTATTTTCAAAAGGTCCACCCGGTCAACGATACTGAATATTTCGGTTTCACCGGTGATGGAATCCCGGATGTCAATGGGCATTAGCCTGACCTCATTGGAATTCTTTACCGGGTATTTAAGATACAACGTGTCAGCATTGAAGGTGATCACCTGCTTCAACGGATTCATCCCCTTGATCGCGTGATAATTACTCACTAGAAAATTGCTGTCTCCCGAACGATAAAAAAAAGCCGTTCCCGTATGTTGCTGTTTGCCGGTAACCGTAAAAATCGGGTAACTGTACCTGGCTAAAGCCGGAATCTCATTGGCATGCGCCGATGAAATAAGCGAAGATGTGATAATGGACAAAGGCAGAAGGAAGGTTAAAGTGGGTGTTTTCATAGCAGCCCCAAGTTAAGAAACACACAGGTAAAAAAG
>JANWHX010000129.1 GCA_025450235.1 Chitinophagaceae bacterium
GGATTATGTTTTACAAACGCTTCCACTTCCCGGCGGCCATCCCCATCGAGTTCATTATCCATGTAAAGGATAAAATACTCTTCGTAATTATTGCGGTTGAGTTTCATTCTTACATCACGTTTTCGATTTTGACCAGATATTCTTTCAGTTGAACCCTTGCCCGGTGCAGGTAAACTTTTACCTGGCTTTCACTAAGTCCGGTTATCTTTCCAATCTCATCATAACTGTACCCTTCATAGTCTTTTAATAACACGAGTGAACGTTGTGTTTCTCCTAAACGGCTTAATGCTTCTTCCAACACCTTTTTTAAATTGTTCACCGGTTTATCCTGCACTCTTGCCTCGGCATTGAAATCCTCTTTAAGTTGAACCCTTTTCACTTTGCGAATGTGATCAATCATCTGGTGGTAGGCTACCGTAAAAAGATAGGACTTGCATTTTACAGGGTCTATTTCTTCCCGGTTGCGCCACATTTTTTCAAAAGCCGTTTGAACCACATCCCTGGAATCCTCTTCATGCTTGAGATTTTTCAGGATGAACCGGTACACATTGTCTGCGTACGTCTTTACACATTCGTTATACTCTCGTTCAGTCATAAACAGCCGGAAATGGGTCTAAAAATACTAACGAAGACCCGAAATTTTAGGTTATACGATCAGTTATGGCAAAATGTTACAATCGGGGTAAAAAAGTGTCCGGCGAGCCCGGTCAGATAGAAGAGAAAAACTGCCGGGACAGGTGTTCCCAGCTCTTTTGGTCCGGTTCGCCCATGTTTTTCCTTTTAGAGCAGTCATCCATGGTCTCTTTACAGGAGCTGTTTTTGGGGGCGGATGCCGCGGAAATCAGCAAAAACATTGAACCAGCCAGGACGATGGCCACTATAGCAATCCGTAATGTGCTCTTTCTCATATTCGTTGATTTGTTCATTTGACGACAATCTTCTGGAAAATGTTACAGCTAAGGTAATATTCGATTTTCCCGGGCAAAGACAAAAATTGACAAAATGCAGTTTTTTAGGCCCGAAATGCGTAAAAAGGGGTGCGGATTGTTCTCTTGTATATCCCAAATTAGCTGGAAACCAAAAGACACGACTCAATATATTTGCTGCTCAAACGACCAGTATGAACGACAAGTTTGCCCGCCGGATTGCTACAGAGGTGGAAGAGATAAAAACATCAGGTCTCTATAAAACAGAAAGAGTGATCT
Source organism: Chitinophagaceae bacterium (assembly GCA_025450235.1). Taxonomy (GTDB): domain Bacteria; phylum Bacteroidota; class Bacteroidia; order Chitinophagales; family Chitinophagaceae; genus VBAT01. Next base: position 1,206 of record JANWHX010000129.1, read on the forward strand.
CAAGTCCGCAGGGTGCGGAGATTACAGTCAATGGCAAGACCGTTCTAAACTTCTGCGCGAATAATTACCTCGGCTTATCCTCACATCCAGAAGTGATCAAGGCGGCGAATAAGGCCATCGACACGCATGGCTATGGCATGAGCAGCGTAAGGTTTATTTGCGGGACCCAGGATATTCACAAAGAACTGGAGAAAAAAATATCTGCGTTCCTGGGCACAGAGGACACCATACTTTACGCCGCTGCTTTTGATGCAAATGGGGGCGTATTCGAACCTTTATTCAATGAAGAAGATGCGATTATTTCTGACGCATTGAATCATGCTTCGATCATTGATGGCGTTCGTTTATGTAAGGCACAGCGTTTTCGTTATGAACATAATAATATGGCTGACCTCGAGGCCAAACTAAAAGAAGCGGCAGGTTGCCGCAGCCGAATTATTGTTTCCGACGGTTCATTCAGTATGGACGGAACCATCGCTCAACTGGATAAAATGGTTGAGCTGGGGGAGAAATATGATGCGATCGTTATGATCGATGAATGTCATTCCTCTGGTTTTCTCGGCAAAACGGGAAGAGGAACTCATGAATATCGCGGTGTGATGGGAAAAATAGACATTATTACCGGGACCCTGGGTAAGGCATTGGGTGGGGCGTCCGGCGGCTTTACCTCGGGCAGAAAAGAAGTGATAGATATGCTTCGTCAAAAATCAAGACCATATTTATTCAGTAATACATTGGCTCCTTCGATCGTGGGTGCTTCTATTGTGGTGCTGGATATGCTGACTCAAACCACTGAATTAAGAGATAAGCTTGAACATAATACCCAATATTTCCGTAAAAAAATGACAGAAGCCGGGTTTGATATAAAGCCGGGTGATCATCCAATTGTACCGATCATGCTTTACGAGGCGGTATTGGCGCAAAACTTCGCGTCAAAGCTCTTGAATGAAGGTGTTTATGTCATTGGTTTTTTCTTCCCGGTTGTTCCGAAAGGCCAGGCAAGAATAAGAGTTCAATTAAGCGCAGCGCATGAACAGGAACATTTAGATAAAGCGATCACCGCATTTACAAAAATCGGAAAAGAGCTTGGGGTACTGAAATAACTTCGAAAGCCAGATATTTGGATATTTGGAGATTGGGATATGAGAATGCGATCATAAAAAAATCCATTCAATCCGTGTCATCCGTGTTCCTGTATTTGTATTCAGCGATGCATAAGGAGCTGGAGTTTAATTAATTTGTCTTGAGAGTGAGACTGTTTGCAGCCTGTTTTAATGCATCAAGCCCGGTTTTTTCACCTTCTATGCTTACAAGCAGGCGATTATTAGCAGGATACATGATTGTATATTGATCCTGGCTCTTCTCATATTTTTCAATAGCCTTGTTACCATTGAACGTTGTGGTTTTTTGATAACCATTTTCATCTTCCTGTTCCATATTGACACCCCAGTACATCATATTATACCATCCAACACCTGCTTCACCAACACAATCAAAAACTGCCAACCTTATTTCTTTCCCGTCCTCTGATTTGTATTCAGCCTGGGCAATTCCATATCCTATATTAGTGCTGACAGACAAACTCTTTCTTTTCATCCCGGCCAATTCTTCCGGAAGCATCGCCTTCAACTGTTCATTGGTCAATGCCGGGAGTTTCTTCATTTCGTCCATTTTTTTCTGGGCTTCGTCAGCAGAATTTGTGGCGGTGTTGTCTGAAGAACCAGACTCCGTAGAAGCTTCCGTCTTTGTTTCGTCGGTTGTTTTCGAGTCTTTGGCCTTATTGCTATTGCATGCTGCCAGCAGGCAAGTGATTATCAGGGCGAAAAAAATAAGATGTTTCATGACAAGTGATTTTGGTTTTAAATCGTAAATGTAAAACAATTCGGGTTTTTACGTCAAAAACAAATTGATAGTAGTTTCCCGCAAGATCATATAAAAAAATACGTCCCGATGTTTTGAGAAACAATTAAAGGATATTATTTTCGTTTTCTCCTGTGATGGACTAACTCTACCGACTTTCCTTTGAAATCTCCCTAACTAATTTATTGAACCCGAAAAAACTCAGAAATGAAGAAATTGATTCTTTGCTTCCTAGCAGGGGCGGTAGTAATGTTCATGTTGTCATCTTGTGCTGCCACTAAAAGGGACTGCCAGGGCAACAAACACTACAAACAGAAAGGTGGATTTTATCTGTAATGACTGCTATGGTCATTAAAAAATTACTGATCCTTCGTGTTACATGGAGGATTTTTTTATTTAACCACTGTCTAAATCCTTCCTTCTCAAGTATGTAACCGGCAACCCCGATTCACTGGCCTGCAACCACCGGATATTTTATTGAATCTTCGGTATCATACCCCGGATACCCATGTCTACAACCGATTCACCTTTGCCTGGCGCCCATTTTCCATCGGGCACTACTTCTGTCCATTCAAAACTGTTGTTGACCGACAGCGATACTTCAATGACGATGTCATTAGTCTCAGTTCCTGTGATCTTTAATTTGCCTGGCGTAAATGCGGCGGTAACAGCACATGACCCTGCCGGTATCGGTGAAGTGGCAAATAAAGGATTCACAACCGTTGTAGCACCATCAGGGGCCTGGCCCGTTGCGCTGTAAGGATAACTGACCCCTCCAATATTGGCAGTAGTTTCAAATCCCCAATAACCTTGTTTTTTATTTGCATTTACTGCCACGTTTTGATTTTTGATAGTATAATTCTTAATGTAGGTGTTGAAACCAATAAAAGAAGCAACTGTTCCCGGGAATTCCTGTTGAATAGTAGTCCCTGCAATTACCGTATCGATAAAATATTTTACATCGTAGTTCTGGTAAGCGAGAGAAATACGCAACCATTCATAGTCCCCCGGCGCAATAGTGTTTAGAGGCATTGTAAAGAATGTTTCATTATTCCCGGCAAATTTAGATTTATCAAAATCAATTGCGTTGGCACCACCGGCTGTAGTTTCGCCGGCCCTGTATAAAACAGCACCAGCTCCAAGAGCTGTCAATGCAGTGGGAGCTAATTCAACATAATGAGCACTCATTTTATTGAACACCGGGCTTTGTCCGGCATGACCCGCAGGCATGGCTTGTGGCTGACCGACATTATTCAATCTTGGCTGGGTAGGATCGAATTTGAATTTGAGGACAAGATTAGGCGAGGTACTGTTTCCTTTTTCTTTCTTGCAGGAAGAAATAAAAAAAATCAGCAGCAGGGCCGGAAGAATAACGAATCTCATTTGTTGGGTTTGGGTGGAAACGGAAATAAAAGTGAAAAATTGCTTTTTCTTTCCTAATGTTATTTGAAACCAGTTTTGTCGCGGTTAACTTTGCCAAAATCTCTTTTATCAATGAAGGCTACCTTTTCTCTTTTGTTATTTCTTATTCTTTTGACCTCCTGTTCGCGTAATAACGTAGAAATAAACAACAGCCTGAAAAAATACTTTGACGAAAATAAAGCAGACGGCTGTTTTGCATTGATGGATAACGGCACCGGTAAATTCATTGTTTATAATTTAGCCCGTTATCGTGATAGTAGTTATTTACCCGCTTCCACTTTTAAAATCGTAAACTCGTTGATCGGGCTTCAAACCGGAAAGATTACAGGGGACAGCATGGTGATAAAATGGGATGGTGTGAAGCGTAGGGTAGATGACTGGAACCAGGACCTCACTATGTACAAGGCATTTCGGGTATCTGCCGTGAACTATTACCAGGAAGTGGCAAGACGCATCGGTAAGGATACAATGCAATATTGGTTAGATACGTTGAAATATGGAACGCGAAAGATAAAAACGACTATTGATTCTTTTTGGCTGGACAATTCGTTAAAGATAACACCTGATGAAGAGCTGGGACTGGTAAAGAAATTATATTTCACCGAATTGAAACCATTTTTCCGAAGCCACCAGGAAACTGTAAAAAGGGCCATGCTATTTGAAAATGAACCGAATTACCAGCTCGGATATAAGACAGGCTGGGGATTTACCGAACGGGATCATGCCCTGGGCTGGGTGGTGGGGTGGATCGAAGAGAATAATCACCCATATTTTTTTGTCTTAAATATAGAGTCGGATGATCACGAATTTGATATGTCGAAGGTTAGAATGAAAATGCTGAAAGATATTTTAAAGCAACTTGGCTTTTTTGAGGCGAAAATGTAACAAGTAGTTTTTCGCTGTATGAATAGAGCTTTTGGTGTAATTATTGAATAACAAGGTCACTAATATTCAAATTGAATTTACAATTTCAATATACATGGTTTGTTTGGGGACTGGCTGCCATCCCGTTTTTTATCGTGCTTTTTTTGTTGTTATTGAGATGGAAACGGAGGGTGACAGGCCGGATAGGAGATAAGAAACTTGTGAAGGAACTGACGAACAATTTTTCTCCCCGGCTATTCAATCTGAAATTTATTCTTGTTTTGTTTGCCCTGGCCGCCGGAGTCGTTTCGATCATGAATTTACGCAAACCTGCGGATGCCGACAGTTTAGCAAGAAAGGGTATCGATGTGGTTATTGCAATGGATGTCAGCAACAGTATGCTGGCAACAGACCTTGAACCGAGCAGGCTGGAACGAGCCAAACAGTTTATTACTAAACTAATGAATGCAATGCCCAATGACAGGATCGCATTGGTATTGTTTGCGGGAAAGGCCTATATGCAAATGCCACTGACCACAGATCACGCCGCTGCTCAAATGTATGTTTCCTCTGCAAGTCCGGCCGCTGTACCACAACAGGGAACTGTTATAAACGAAGCGCTGAAGATGAGTGCCAATGCCTTTAATACTGCAGACAGGCGATTCAAAGCCGTTGTGCTGATATCGGATGGTGAAGACCATGACCCCGAAGCCATAGAGACTTCCAAAGATTTGGCCGACCAGGGAATGATGATCAATACAGTTGGGGTTGGATCCCCGGAAGGATCGTATATCGTGGATCCGGCTACCGGCCAGAATAAGAAAGATGAAATGGGGAATACAGTAATAACTAAATTGAACGAAGATGAATTAAAATTACTGGCTGACAATACGAATGGTGTGTATGTGCGGCTCCAAAACAGCGATGAGGCAGTGGATGCGGTAAAGAAGAATTTGTCACAAATCGAAAAGAAGGCACTGGGTGATGTTTCATTGATGAACTTCAAAACCTATTACTGGTGGTTTGCCAGTGCAATGCTTATTTTTTTATTGATCGAAGTTTTTATTCCTGAAAGAAAAGAGATAATTGCGTGACAAGAAACCTGGTCATATTATCTGTCTGCGTTCTTCCTTCAATTGTAAATGCACAACAGGTTGAAGAAGCCATCAAGAAAGGGAATGACCTGTATAAACAGCAGAAGTATGAGCCTGCTAAGGCTGCTTACGACGAGGTGTTAGCCAAAGATTCTACTAATACCATTGCAAAATTCAATTTGGGGAATACAGCATATCGGCTTTCCAAACCGGATGATGCTATTAAGTCTTTTGATCAGTTGGTGGCCAAGTATAAGGATGCAGATGAAAAAGCAAGGGCCTATTATAACAAAGGAGTAGTCCTGTCTAGCCAGAAGCGGTTGGAAGAAAGTATTGAAGAATATAAAAATGCGTTGCGGCAGGAACCAAACGATAAGGAGGCAAGAGAGAATCTGCAAAAAGCGCTGCTGGAATTAAAAAAGAGAACACCGCCTCCGCCTAAAAAAGAAGATAAGAAAAAGCAAAACAAAAAGCAGAAGGAACAACCTAAGATGAATCAGAAAGACGCCGAACAAAAATTAAAACTCCTGGAGCAAAAAGAAAAAGAGCTGCAGCAAAGATTGCAAAGGCAAAAATCGAAAACAGGAACAAGTGGCAATAAAGACTGGTAATTACTTCGGCAAGTACGATTAATCAACGAAAACATTTAATAGCTACAGATTATTGAGGATGCAATATTTTTGCATTTCATCCGGAACATCATGCAGGTTTATTGTGAGTCTCTTACAGAATATAAGCGTCTTAAAACACGGGAAGTCAAGGTCGGCGATCTCCTTATAGGCAATCCCGATGGCCAGGGGGGCCACCCAGTTCGCCTGCAAACAATGACGACCGCTGATACCATGGATACCATTGCTACAGTGGAGGAGAGTATTCGTTGCATTAATGCCGGGTCGGAATTGGTGCGGATAACGGCACCCTCCAAAAACGAAGCGGAGAATTTATTGAACATAAAAAATGAATTAAGGAAAAGAGGATACACAACACCCTTGGTTGCAGATATTCATTTTACTCCTAACGCCGCGGAAATAGCGGCGCGTATAGTGGAAAAAGTCCGGGTGAACCCGGGCAACTATGTCGACAAGAAAAAATTCGAACTGATTGAATACACCGATGCTGATTATGCAGAAGAGATTGACCGCATCCGGGAGCGGTTTACGCCTTTAATAAAAATCTGCAGGCAATATGGTACGGCGATGCGTATCGGCACCAATCATGGCTCACTAAGTGACCGTATCATGAGCCGCTATGGAGATACTCCAATGGGAATGGTGGAAAGCGCAATGGAGTTTTTGCGGATTGCCCGCTATGAAACTTATCACAATATCGTATTGAGCATGAAAGCCAGTAATCCACAGGTGATGGTGCAGGCTTACCGGTTATTGGTGAAAACTATGTTTGACGAATTCGGGGAGTGCTATCCTTTGCATCTTGGTGTCACCGAAGCAGGTGATGGCGAAGATGGAAGAATAAAAAGCGCTGTGGGCATCGGGTCATTGATGGAAGATGGACTTGGCGACACGATCCGCGTTTCATTGACAGAAGATCCTGAATGGGAAATACCTGTTTGCAGAGACATTGCCAGGAGGTATGAGGCCAATCGTGCATCAACGACTGACGGACGCAATAAGATTCCCCGCATAGGTAATAAAGTAAACGATCAGGCCTCAACATCCATCCAGCTTCCTTATGATCCTTTTCATTACCAGCGAAGAGAAAGTTTCGCGGTAGGTAATATTGGAGGAAAACAGGTGCCGGTTGTCATTGCCGACCTGAGCAAGTTGAGGAAGATAAAGGCTTCGGATCTTCAAATGGTGGGCTATGATTACGATGAAGCAACCGATAAATGGAATATCAGCGACGCTGCTGCTGACTATATATTTACAGGTCATCAGTTAGTGGACTTTGCCTTACCCGGAACATTGAAAGTAATTGTGTACCCTGATAC
>JANWHX010000130.1 GCA_025450235.1 Chitinophagaceae bacterium
AAGTTTTTCTCTTATTGGACTAACCACTATCGACTAACAACTATCGACTTCCCTCAGACCTGCTAATACAGAAGTTTTTCTCTTATTGGACTAACCACTATCGACTAACAACTATCGACTTCCCTCACGCCTGCGCACTCGGTCCTCCAAAATTCAACGGCAACTGTATCTCTTCCAGGTCCTTGATCGTACCGTTCAGCGCTTCATACTTGCTGATGTTTTCTGTGATGGCTTTCATGAGCCTTTTTGCATGCTGGGGAGTAAGTATAATACGGGATTTAACTTTGCTCTTGGGTGTTCCGGGCATCACATTGACAAAATCGATGACAAACTCTGCATGTGAATGAGTAATTATGGCAAGATTGGCATAAGATCCTTCTGCTACTTCTTCTGATATTTCTATATTGAGCTGATTAGGTTGTTGTGGTTGTTGCTGATCCATATTGAGTTTTTGAAAGATCAAAAGTAGGTAACAACAGGTAGTTTTCTAAAAAAAAGGAGCCGTGCAATCACGACTCCTTCTATTAAAACCAGTTTACTGTACTTAGCCCAGAATTACCTTGGTCCCTTATATTTAAATACTACTTCGTATTCTCTGGTAGTCGAAGTTGGATTCCACCTAAAGGCAAGCGTAAAAGTTTTGGTTGCAGGATCATATTTATTTACATGTCCGGCCCAATTGGTAAGTGTTAGACCGCCTGGAGCCTCGGTAGCAGACATCGTGACTAAATTTGTTGCAGGATCAACCACAGCTTTTAAACCGCCAATACCACCAACACCTGTAGTCCCTCCGGACCACGTCAAACCCTCTATCCCCACGGAATAAGCAGCAAGAGTAACCATTTCTACATCAGGATTCTGTGGTCCTAAAGGTCCGCTAAATGCATCGTTTGCCGGCACTCCGGGAGCAGTGTACCTTGTCACTAAACCTGATACGTACGAATAAACACCATCATACGCATTTTTAAGACCGATTGCATATAAAACGGTCTTCATATCATCATTGAGCACAGCCCCTGTGCCTACATCGGTAATAGTGAACCCGATCGCATATTGTTTTGACAGATCCAGCTGGTCTTTTTTCAGGTTTATCTTGACCTGTTTGATTGACTCGCCCGGCGCAAAAGTCAAACTACTGATATCACTTCCTAGAGTATAGGACGCCAGCGGCAGTTCTATATAGTTAGTTCCGTTTGCAGTGTTATAATCGTCTATAGGCGCAGTGGTCTTATTCAGCTTTATCGTGAGCGGCTGATTTGCGTCTGCTGCGGAGTTAGGATACCTGACCACTTCGATCAAAACGATATCTTCAACGGCCGGCACAAGATTCAATGCAAGCAAGTTAATCTCTTCGTCGGCCCCGTAAAGCTGAACAATTTGTTTCCTGTTTGTCTCGGACGTAGTCTCGTCATACATATCATCTTTCTTAACGCAGCTCGCCAACGCCAATGCAACCGAAACGAATAAGAAAGATATGCCGGTTAGATGTTTTATTCTTTTCATATTGAGTAATAGTTTATAGAATTAAATTTTGTTATGGTTTGTCCCACCAGATCCTGCCATATTGTGAATCCGAAATACCATTGACAGTATATCCAGCAGCAGCAGGACCTACATTGGCTGAATTGTAGCTGTAATCATTCGTTCCGTATGGTGCTCGTCTTGGAATGGCTGTCGTACCCGGTGCAGGGGTTAACGCAGGTATTCCGGTTCTGCGGTAAATATTGTAGCCCTCCAGTCCATTAGGATAAGCTGCTACCCATTCCTGGGTCGCAATTTTTGTAAGATCAGATGCAGCACCAGTCAATGCGATCGGAGCGCTGGCGATAAAAGTAGCGGCACTTCCAAGTGCCCATTGGTCGTAGCTTGCCTGTATGCCGGTGGCATATAAAGTGTTCTTGTTTTCCGTTGTCCAACCTCTGTGAGCTGCTTCAGCTCTTACCAGGTTAATATACCCAGCAGAAAGTATAGTTAGCGGAGAATTTGTCTGGCGTTGTGCAGGAGCTAAAATGTTAGCATAATCAGGATTCGCATTCGCAAATAGGATAGCGTTGTCTCTTGTTAAACCATAAGGAAATCCCTTTGAAGAAGAACCATACACGTTTATTCGCGCATCGTTGGTGGATGACAATTGGTCCGTCATCGTTTTACTTTCTGCAAAATCTAACCGCAGTGTTATGTTGTAATAGTTATAAAATGGATTCGGGAAAGTTCCACCAACATAGTTGATAACAACATTATCGCTGTTTTCCGAAATGACACCGGCACTGTGTGCGAGTGCTGCAGTGAATGCCGCTTTGCCTGCGTTTGCATCGACTTTGAGCATGTTGATCGCAATCAGCAAGCGCAATGAATTGGCATATTTTTTCCATTTGGCCACATTGCCTGCATAGATAATGTCTCCCTGCACGGTTGTGCCATTATCAAATTGATCAACAGCTTCGGTTAATTCTTTAAGTAAATCGGCATAAATGGCGCTCTGTGCATCGTAAGCAGAGGTTATGACACCGCTGCCTCCCTTCAAAGCATTGAAATAAGGAAGGTCGCCGGTAATATCTGTCAGGAATTTCACGTAATGAGCCTTCAGAATACGGGCTATAGCGATCTGGTTCTTGTTGGAACCATAAATAGCCGCGGTTCCCGCCGTGGCCGGATCTGAATTGTAATTGATAATGTTCTGCAGATCATTTAATGGTCCGACATAATAAGCATCGTAGTTATAGTTAGGTTTATTATATCGGGAGACTTCGGTATACTGCGTTTCAGAAAAATATTGCGCATATAAGCCCGAGCCGGTATTCGCTCCACCCGCATCAAACACCAGGTTAGCACCCAGGTTAGATTGCACATTCGTCAATAACGCGGATGGGATTGGTGAAGTGGTAAGATTGGGATTAACATTGAGATCATCGAAATCCTTGATCTTATCACAGGACTGAATAGTAAGCAATGAAGCCACTATTCCAATTCCATATATAATTTTATTGTAGTTCATCATTTTCAATTTTAGAATTAAAAGTTGAATTTCAGGTTGAAGCCCACACCGCGTGTGCCCGGGAATTGCCCGTCTTCGCCATGTGTCGCTGAGATCTCGGACGGGTCGAAGTTCTGGGTTTCCCTGTATATCATTAAAGGGTTACGAGCTACTAAAGTCGCCATAATTCCTTTCACCCATTTCAAACCCCACTTGGAAACAGGAAGGTTATAACCAAGACCAACTTCCCTAAGCTTAACAAATGTCAGGCTATGAACAAAATAATCAGCAATGGCATTACCGCCTCCCAATCCCTGGAAATAAGAATGAGCATCAACATACATGTCCACCGGTGTACGCTCATCAACAGAAGAAACACCTGTAACATGCACTCCGCCTCCCATCGCGACCGGGTCTCTTACGTTCCAACCCTTATCATTGGTAGCAGCTGTTGGCGCTAGCAATCCGGAATAGGTTCCCCACATTTCAGACAGCGAGAAAAATTTACCTCCTACCTGGTAGTCAAGGCTGAAATTCAAAACAAAACTCTTATACGTAAGTGTATTTACTAAGCCTCCATTGATCGTCGGAACTACCGATCCGAAACTATGGTTTGCTTCGGTCACGTATTCGCCGGTCGTAGGATTTACGATAGCTAATCCGGCTGCATTGCGTTTTATCGCCGTACCGATCAGTTGACCCCAGGCTGCACCTTTTACCTGGTAAACTTTAGGTGGAACGATGCCCTGGAACGCCGCCCCTGTCGCAATCTGTATCCTGTTGCCTGCAGTGTCCGTCTCGATAACCGGGTTCTTCAACAATTTATAAAAGGTGGTTGTGACATCCCATGTAAAATCCTTTCTGGTCATCACTTTAGCGTCGAGCACTAGTTCAATACCAGATCTCTTGATAAGCGAAATGTTGGTCAGATAAGAATTAAACCCGCTATATCCCGAAACGGGCACCGAAAAAGGTGCATCCTCAGAAGTTTCATTGAAATATATGGCGTTTATCCCGAAACGATTGTTCTTGAACCTGAGATCCAAACCCAATTCGTAGGTACTTATCAACGATCCCTGGATATTCGGATCAATTGCCTCATTGGGAGTAGTTGATAAGAAGAAGTTACCCCATTTGTTCTGGTTTACAGTATAAGCAAAGTTGGTAGCATAGGGGAGCAAACCTGAAGTTGGTTTTTTGCCCCAGCTTCCAAATACCTTACCATAGCTCAACCACGGCAGTGCATCTTTGGTCAGATCTCCAAAAAAGAAGCTTAGACCAGCAGATGGAGAAAGTAGGCTGTTATTGTCGGGAAGCAAAACAGAATACCAGTCATTCCTGATCGCAAAAGTAAGATCGACCATTCTGTTCCATTCGATATCGCCACCGGCAAATACTGCGCGGTTTTCGAACTTCCTGCGGGTATTAGTCAACGTCGCCTGATCTTTTGAATTGGAGATTGCATAAAGTCCCGGAACATTTAACCCGTTCTTTGTTGCCATCTCATTAGTATGAAGATTATTGCGGATATCGCTTGCCCCTACATTCAGGTTTAAATTGATCTTATTCGACATGAATGCTTTGTTATAGCTGGCTACCAGGTCATATTGCCAATTATTAGTCTTTTGCTGGCCGGTCGAATAACCTGCCAATGTACCTTGTCTTGCACTTATTTCTAACTCCGATTGGGTAATATTTTCGTATTGGTTAGTGCTTAGATTTTTGCGGACCGTTCCCGTTATTTTTAAGAAACTAGCCGGCTTGTAAGTCAGAGACGCATTCCCATAGAGGTTGTCGCGATTTTGCTGGTTATTGATCAAGTCAAAATATGAGAAGGAATTATACCAGTAATTTCCCTTATATACATTGGGAACCGAACCCACCGAACCCGGGTTAGCACCAAGATTCCAACTCGGATAGGTACCGGATGGCGTTTTAATACTTTTATATTCTTTCAGCCTATCCATATCAAGGTCGCGATGGAACCAGGAGTTGAAAGAACCTGTGGATTGGTTTGAATAGCCATCAACAAACTCACCCTTGATAACATTGTTAGTATAGGTCAGGTTAGTTGCAATATTAAAACGAGGGCTTAGATCAGCAGAGAACGTAGTAAAGAGCGTGTTCCTGTAAGCCTTTGAATTGGGCAACATACCCTTCATTGTATTATTAGTATAAGATACCCTGAGGTTAAAACCCTGAGTTGCTTTTGAAAATGCAACATTGGTAGTGGATGTGATACCTGTATTATAGAAATCACGTGAATTATCGGGTTGAGGGATCAGGCTGGCTGTTTTACCAGACTCGGGGTTATTTGGATTCCATGCATACCAGGGGATATATTCTTGTCCTACCATGCGGGGTCCCCAGCTGGAGTCATCTGTGCCATCATGATAGTATTTACCATCCAGTGCTTTCCATGCATCAGGCATTCCAGGCTGCCAGGTAAACTTGATCAGGTCTGAAACATTACCGCCGGCATATTTATCCTGGTACTTAGGTAAGATATACACCTTATCAAACGTAACACCCTGGTTGAATTCAATACCTGCCCTTCCCACTGTTGCCTTCTTGGTTGTGATCACAATGGCGCCCCCTCTGGCCTGATCTCCGAAAAGTGCGGTGGCGTTGGCACCTTTTAATACGGTAACGTCCTGAACATCGTCCGGGTTAATATCGAAAGATCCGGTAATAGATCCGTCAATTACATAAACAGGGGCAACATCTCCGGTAAGTTCCAATCCACCCCTGATGCGCAATGTACCCTGGCTATTCAATTTCATGGGTGACTGCCCTTTGAACTGAACACCCGCAATCTTACCGGCAAGCGCACTATTAATATTTGTCTGGGGAATGATGTGAAGCTCTTTGTCTCCGACAACCTGTGAACTGTAAGGTGTTACTCTCTGGGAACGTTTAATCCCAAATGCAGTTGTAACTACAACTTCAGCCAGTTCTCCGGACTTCGTAACAAGCGTTACATCCACAGCAGCGCCGGTGGGTGTAACAGTCTGGGTAACAAAGCCTGATGCAGAAATAGTGAGACTGGCGCCTTCTTTAATCCTGATTGAGAAGCTGCCGGCAACGTCAGCTTTAGTTCCATTGTTTGTTCCTGTCTCGAGAACTGAGGCAAAAGGAACTGGTTGTCCTTTATCATCTTTGACAACACCCGAAACAGTTCGGGTCTGTTGACCAAATGCCAATGCGGATAGGAGCATCAGCACTGTGCACAGTGATGCGATTTTTCTCATGTGAACGTGAGTTTTAATAATTAAATAGATTTTAAGCGATAATCGTTGTTTTCCAGGGGTAGGGTTTTGTGTATAGGACACAAATGCCTTTCAGAATGCTGCGGGCAAAGTAAAGAAATTTTAACAAAACCGCCTATCATGCAAAAAATTATAAGCAGGCAAAAGTTTACTTCCCGGTTGAGTTTTATTACTTTTCAACAGGTTGTAATATGTAAAAACCGGCTTCTAAACATCAATAGACTTACGCGAAGGAAGATACTGCGCCAGGAGTCATGACTTTCAGTGACATACAAAGGCTAACGAAATCCGGTGGGATGGTTTTTTTGGACTAATGACGGGATAATTCAAATCATTTTTGACATAATTATGACTGTCTTCGGTGAAGTGTATCACCAGGAAACTTTCATTTAGAATATAATCCGCAATTGGAGTTTCACTTCGGTTCTCTTATTTCCATCAATTTCATCCAGGCCGGAACCGATCAGGCTTTTGTCCCTATAAATTGTTTGCGCCCATCTCAACCAGCATGAAAGCTTTTTTGTAATATCATAATTAAGCGTAAGATAATAGCGATAACCTTTGTCATAGAAAACAGGTATTGAATAACTGTATAACACGTCGTTCTCATACGCGTACAATCGTGAATTATATCCGTCGGTTTCAAAATATTGCAGGCGCAACAGACCTGAATAAGGTTTCATCATAGGTTTATATATCAGGTCAAAAAAACTGAGAAATCCATTTTCACTCTTGTCACCTCTTTTATCATACCATATTATTTCTACCCGGTTACGAAGAACAATAGCGGCATTTATTTTATAACTCACCTGCATTCTCCAGTTTTGTTTGGATAATTGTACAAGGTAATTTGTTATGTTCGTGCGGGCCTGCCGGGAAAGAAGATTATCTGGACGATTTCCTTGTTTCGTTTCGTTTCTGTGCCGTATGTAGACCTCCACTTGTTTATTCGGGACATATATCAGTTGCACCAGGAAATCTTTACCATAGCTCGGCGCATCCGCGAGGTATCTCAACCAGGGAAATTTATACACGTCTCCATAAGCATCCAATCGCCAGGCATCGGCAGGACGGATCGTTATGCCCGCATACAATCCCGTTTCATTGCCGGGACTGGTGTTTTCAGTAAATGCATTTCCATTGATCGCCTGGTATTCTTTATCAATCGTTCTGTATACTACAGAAAGATCAACGCGGGGATCAACACTTATTAATAATCCATTGAGAAACGCCTTACGAAAATTCTTACCTGCTGCCGCTTCCCCAAAAAAATGAAAATTGCGAAAAGTAAAGCTATAATCGGCGCTGAAATTATACCCCTTGTTTCCGTTAAGTGCATAGGTATTGTATGGATCGTCGGTTTTGTTCACCGGCACGGAAAATCGATAGTAAATAGCATTGATGCCGATATGCCAGCGACCTCCCAACCGGCCAGGCAGGTAAGCTCTGTATTTTATATTACCGCCGAATGTCGTTTGCTTTAACCTATTCCGGTCGGCGATCTCAGGCGTTGTTCTATTATTCCCTGAAGTAAGAAAAGAAGAAATGAAGTCTTCATGATTGACGGTATCCACCGTAAAGTTGGCGTTGAGCTTCCGGATAGACCCAAACGCTGTCGCTTCAATGTTGGCTCTTTTTATCGTGATACCAACACCACGGTGAAAATTATATTCTCCTGCAGAATTGTATGGACGCAGTACCTGGGATTGACGCTTGACTCCAGTTATGTCCGAACTTTTCTTAACAGCAAGGCTTTGCCACTGTATTAGTCCCTGTCCCATGTTTACGGTGAAATCTCCAAGGGCTATCGCCTGTATGCTGCCGATTCTCCCCGCAAATAAATGGAATGAATAAAAATCAAATCCCTTTTTTTGAGCTCCTTTAAAAAATTGTTCGCCGGCATCTTTATCAGCCACAATCCCAAACTGCAATAAATTTTTATAATTGTAACGATAACGGAAAAAAATTCGTTGGGGCGAACCAAGGTATTTTGTACCGGTTGCAGACTTGTCAAAACCTTTTGATTGCTCCAATGTCTGTGAACCACGAAGCAATACCGTATGATCGCCTTTTCTGAGACGATGTCCAGCCTCCTCTTTGATCGAAACAGGCACCGCCACTGTAATAAATGGCAATAGTTTCCGGATCGTGATAAGATCCCAGGACGGTACGGCCTGGAGTTCATAGATGTCAATCAGTTTTCCAAAAAGCTTACGATAAGACAGGAGGTTTTGAATTTGGAGGTCAGTGACAATTCGCAATTCTCCTAATTCCATTTCATCGGCCGTATTCAGGTTAATTGGGTTCTTTCGGAATTGCTCCAATTGCAACAGGTAAGAATCATCTTCTGTTTCTACCTGATCCGCATCAACAAGATTTTCCAGTTGCTGTTCAGTGGTTGGAGGTATGTCTTGTGAAAAGGCAAATAATGGATAATTGCTAATAAATAATATCAGCAGGAGCTTTTTCAACTTTCCTTCTTTTTAAAGTTGAAGATTAACACCAGGCCCGGAGACAAACCCAATTGCGGGTGAAAACTGGTTGTGACGTCCAATCTGAACGATTTTAAATACAATCCTACCCCGAACCATACAGACGAAGTAGCTGAAGACATTCCTGCCCGCGCTAATACCTGTGAAATGAACTTATATTGAAATCCGGCATTTACATTTACTGGCTGATCTTCTTCTTTTACTATTTCTGCGCTGAAGAAAAACTTTTCTGAAGCGTCATATCCAAATCCGGCCGTGTAAAGGGAAGGCAATTTTTCCTGCTGATCTTTTCCAAATTTTCCACCCACAGGGTTATTAACATGAAACCCGGTGTGCAATTTTTCTGAAATATGAAAAACGCTGCCGGCTTCAAAACTTATGGCTGTAGCACTTCCATAGGCGGCAGCCCGAATATTATTATAATTGAATTGAACACCCACATCAACTTTACTTCCGAGGTTGCGGGCATAGGCAAGCCCAATTTGGGTTTCATTATACCTGCTAAAACCGGAATAACCTGCTTTCAAACCAAAATTTCCCGAACGTGTTGGCAACCCGATCGCCGCGTGGTAGGAATTAAGTTCATTCATCATGAATCTTCTTTCGCCATAGACTCCTGCTGATGCATTCTTCAATCGGGCCAGGCAGGCTTGGTTGGAAGTAAATGAAAAAACGTCGGAATGATGGAGACTATAAGCTCCGAAGCTGATATAGGGAGCAGCTACTGGTCTTCGCAAGGTTTGGCCCCAACAGGTAGCAACCGGTATGATCAGCATCAGCGTTAAAGCGGACGCCTTTGCCATTAAAAAGTATTTGATGTAGTTGTAATCGATAACTAAAAATAATATGGCGCGCCAGCATGATCCTGGTCAATTTTCCCAAAAAAAACGTTGT
>JANWHX010000131.1 GCA_025450235.1 Chitinophagaceae bacterium
ATGCGTATTCATATGTTCTAATGGGTGTTGAAAATACAGAAAAGAAGGAATATGCCAATAAAGTATCGCTTTAACTTGCGAGCAGAAGTTCTTTTTCCATCGCTATAGCTTTGGGAAAAAGTATTTGGTTTTCCAGGAATAAATGCTGGGTCATATCAATATCAAGTTCTTTTAACAGCGAAAAAGCCACCCGGTGACTTGTACAGGCATTTTCGGGTGGCATATAATTATCGGTAAGCTCCCGCAACCTAAACAAAATTTTTGACACCGATTCATGCTCATGCCGCATTACATTTTCAACTGGCTTGCGAAGTGTACGAACCAACAACCCGGCATAGGGTTCCTTACTCAGGTAAGCATGGGTGATCTGCCGGATATAAGGAAAAAGAATTTTTTCCTCCTGCTCGATATGGGGGAAACAGTCGCTATAAAATTCCCCAAATTGCAGTTGCACTTCATCCAGGTAAGGATATTTCTTATTATGACTTATTACAAAATGATCAAGCAGGCTTTTGATGCCGGGAAGGGACTCTCTCAGGTAATGATGATGAACATTTACAATATATTCTGTAAGGAAGTTTACCGTCCACTTATCAAAAGGCAAGGAATTCGATAGCTGAATGAAGCGTACAGCCTGTTCCAACTCTTTTTTGACCGACAAAAAATCCAGTTCTTTTGTTTCACATATCATTCCCAGCGACCATTTACCGCCACAGCAAAAATCAATCTGGTATTTGCTGAATACGCGAGCTGTACGATAATCTGCGCGGACAAGGTCAGTGACAAATGATTCTTTGGTGATATTTATTTCCGATAAAAACATGCAAGACGGATGACTAAAAAACTAGTCCGCGGCAATGTACAAATTCCAGCTGCAAAAAAACCTGATGAAAGTCACATGATGATATGATAAGGAGCAATTCTAACGCGGGTGATGAAGAATCCAAACTCCGAAAACTATTTTTCTGCAGACAAAGATGCGAGTTTCTTAATCTTTATTAGCTGAATGACCAGGTAAATAATCGTTCCCCAAACACCGATAACAATTGAATAAGCCATAAACAAAAGCCATAAAGGTGTTTTAAACCGCGTTGACCAGAGTGTTCTTTGATCGAAAAACGTATTATCCTGTTTGGTGGTGATACCCCATGGAACTTTTTTATCAATCATTAGATTTCCAAGTTCATCATTGTCCTCTACTCTGGCAATAAGCAGAAAGTTGCCCTGCTCGTCCCCGGGAAGATTTATTTTCTTAAACTCGCCAGTTACAGCTCCTGTTGAATCGGTTGTATAACTGTCTTCATCCCCGGCCGGAAGAACACCTCCTAACCGTTCTATCCCGATCTTCACCTCGACGTCTTTAACAGGTACCCAGCTGTTGTTGTCATATTTCATTACTGTAACAGAAATATTTTTTGTCTCATCTGTCGATGAAGTGTCCAACGAGATTTTTGCTTTTGTAATTATAAATTCTGATGTTGTTTCTTCTCCTTTACCGGCTGCTTCCGCTACAACAAGGAATGTATGTTGTGCTGCGCTATCCCAAAGGTCTTTTAATTGCGGGGGTATAACCGCCTTTGCTTTGCCACTATTGTCGGTATAAACCCTGGTAATTAAATTCTCTGGCTGAACTTTATCAAGAAATAGATTAAAACCTTTGTTCTTCTGTGGTTCAATTTTTTTTCCTTTTTTCAGCTGGCTTTCAATCAACAGATATTGCAGGCTGTTATTATGATTAAAGTAATGGAGTTTTACTATTTCCTTTGGCGCCACGGAGTCTTCCTGGCCTGAAAGGCTGTTTGAAGAGATGACCGATAGGGCTAAAAACAACCATACCAGTTTATTTTTTTTCAACTTCTTCATGTTGTTCAGTTATCGTTTCGTGAATTGGAATGATCGGATATATTCTTGCAAATAAAGTAATGATCAGCAATGCGCCTGATAAGGAACCTATCGCAATAGCCCATTCTTCCCAGCTTGGAAAATAGTGATGGTAGCTTTCCGGCACATTTTGCATAGGCAGGAAAGGATGCAGCAATGTCGGGGTAACGATCAGGTAACGTTTGAACCACGCACCGATGACTACCATTACTCCTGCGATAAAAACCGGCAGTGGTCGCCTTCCTTTCGTAAATACCAGCATAATGATAGGAATGATCATGCCTATCATTATGGCGAACCAGAACAAGAGAGCATATTCTCCGGTGAATAATTGTGCCAAATGTGCTTCTTCAGGTTTCTTCATTTTAAATGCGGGTACCAGGTATTCGTTGATATTAAAGTAGAGATACAAAAGAGCCAGCAATACGACTATCCGGCCCATTTTTTCAAAATGCTTTGGAGTAATATATTTATCCAGGTGATACGCCTTACGGAAAACATACATAGCAACAACTACTCCACCTGCCCCAACGAGAAAAGCCCCAGATATAAAATAAGCTCCAAAGTTGGTACTGTCCCAGCCAGGTCGATAGGTTGTTGCAAATAACCAGGATGTTACGGTATGAATACAGAAAGCCACAGGGATGATGATTATACAAAGTATGTTTATTGCCTTATCGCTGATCCGGAACTGCGCCTTTGTTCCTTTCCAGAATGAACCCTGGAACCGGTATAACTTATTTAATGCCTTTCCTGTTTTTTCTTTTACACTAATCAGAATTTTCAGATCCGGTAATAAAGGAAAATATAAAAGCAGGCAGCTTATAAAAAAATAAGTGCCTATAACGATCACATCCCACATGATGGGTGATTGAATACGACCGTGAATAAACAGGTTCATGAATCGTTCGGGGCGGCCCATGTCAACGATAATAATGAGTGAGGCAAATACAATAGCTGAAACTGCAATGATCTCGGCGATCCTGGTGAGTGGAGTAGCCCATTTTACATTGGCCAATCTGAAGATCGCTGTGATGAGCGAACCTACCAGGCTGATCGCTACAAAAAAGACAAAATTGGAAATATAAATTCCCCAGGAAACATAATCTCTCATGTTCGTTACAACAAGACCATACTTCAACTGGCGATAATAGGCATAAGCCCCGACAAGGCACAACACAATTAAACTACCGGTCCAGATCATTCCACGCCTTCCAAATTTCTGCGGCAGCAAATCACGGGTTATTTGTTCATTTGATAACGCAGCTATGTTTTCCACGATTAATAAGTTTAGTTAGCCTTTTTATCTTCTTGCTTTTCATTTTCAAGACCTGATTCATAAGGAAAACTCCTGTTTACAGGAGGTAAATAATACACTCTTGGTTTAGTGCCGAGATCTTCCATCAATCTGTAGCCAGCTTTGTCCTTTATCAGTTGGCTGAATTGAAATGTTTCTGCACCGTTGGTTACTGAGTCTTCATTCATATCGCCAAAGAAAAACACGCCATTAGGGCAAGCAGATACACAGTGCGGCAGTTCACCTTTTCTTGCCATATCAGGACAGAAATCACATTTTCCAACAGTTCCTTTTTTCTGTGGCGTGCTGGTTTCGCAGGAATAATGATGGCCAACAACTTCCTGATCGTCAGCAACTTCTTTAATCAATATCGGTTCTTCCCAGTTGAAAACTCTTGTTGAATAAGGACATGCCGCCATACAGAAACGACAACCGATGCAGCGGTCGCTATCAATTAATACAATACCATCCTGTCTTTTAAATGTCGCATCAACAGGGCAAACCTTCACACAAGGCGGTTCATCGCAATGCATACATGTAGTAGGTTGCCAGTAAGGCGCAGTGTGATCAGAATCTTCCATTCCCAGGACTTTAATCCAATTCTGCCCGGGATGAACCTGGTGGGCATGGTTACATGCTTCCCGGCACTTGCCCAGATTCTTACAACGGGCCAGATCGATGACCATTACAAATTTTTTCCCCGCGATCCCTTTTCTTTCCTCTGAGTTAGATAGTTGAGGCAAATCGGGCACTGGTTTCAGGAATGCTTTATCCATTTCAATTATCTCGCCATCGACAGAAAGTAACTTCACTTTTTCGCCTGAAGGGATCACTTCACCTTCCGGAGTAAAAGGATTTTTTTTATCACTGCATCCGGCCAGCGCCGCTGTGGCCAGCAGGCTCGTTAATAAAAAATCACGTCTTGAATTTTTATCACAGTTGTTGCCACCACAATTACAGCTCATGATATTAGTTTTTATTTTTTTTAGCAGTATTTTTTACCCATTGTTGCAGTTCCTGCTTACTGATTCTTTTTCCGGGTGGGCCCAACAATTTTCTATCCACTTCGACAAGCTTACCATCCTGCGTAAGCATTTTTACAGTATCCTTCTCGTTCTTCTTTCTTACCGTAAACATTCTTAATATGCTTGCTGAGCAAAACGCCGCGGCGGTCAATAGCAGAAATTTTTTTCTTGTCGGTGGTTTTTGGGAAGCTTCCATGCAGACTTTGATTTTTCTAATAAAGATGAAAAATACTATCGGTCAATTTGATGATACAATACCGTGGTCACAAGAAGCACGGGAAGGGGTCCAACCGGTGCTGCCTATATAAGTACAACTGAAAAACGGCATAACTATTTCTTAAATGTCCTTAAGAAATTTACAAGGCTCCATCTTTCCTCGGCATCAGGTATTTTCTTTTTAAAATTGGGCATATCATCACGGCCTTCAGATGTTTTATAAAAAAGAGCACCATCGGTTTGAGACTGGAAGTCAGATTTTGAAAAATCGCCTGCTTCTGTCTTTAATTGAGCAGCTTTATTGCCATCGCCCAAACCCTTTGCACCGTGGCATGACTTGCAGTGTGTACTATATAATGTTTTCCCCTCCGCAATTGATGTTGCATTAGAAGCAACAGGGTTTTTCATGTTTTTATAATTGTCCGGCACGGGCCAGGGTTTGTTGTCCTGCAATGATTTGAAGCCGGTAGTCAGGCTAAAAATTAAGGCCCCTGCAAAGAAGAAGGCAATTATCATTACTGATTTTTTTTTCATATTACTTTGTTTTAATCAATGTTAGCATACTATATTTTGCCGTTGGGTTAGAAATCATTTTGTCGCAAGCTATAAAAGGAAGAATAGCTCTACCATGATCTTGGTCAAAACAGATACTGATATACATCATTAAAGCCTGAAAGGCCGCATTATATGAGTTTTCGAAAAGTACATCCTTTTATGTCGTTTATCAGGCGCACCATTCCAGACAAATAATAGAAGAGGTAAAGCTATAAACCCTAAACCCACCCATTGTTACAGAATTCCGGGAATAGCTTACACTATTCACACATTGCCGCCCTTATTCAACAGGCAACCAAATTGGCGAGGGGATTATGGCAGTAATGCGCAGGGTTTATCAACATCCTGAATTTTTTTCCAGTCCGTATATCGTCCCCGCTGACGGATGTATATAGAATAAAAAAGTATCAGTTGGCAGGTGCCCCTCAATTTTTTAAAAATCAACGCTTGTGTTTTCTGCCGTGCCGCTTTGGGGTTATTGCATTATAACTGCATTTTGCTTCTATGATTTTACGATTTTCAAGGAACCGACCAATCTATCTTATTTGTCAAAGTAAAAACCAAGCGCTGTGTCAATATTCATCATGTCGGCCAATTCGGGTTCTTTTTTCGCATCAAATAAAAACATTCCGCACATGTCGCCATGGCTGTTAAGATCAATACAGGTTTTGTTTTTATCCTTCATAATAAAAAGAAGATACCTGTTTGTTTTTGTTTCAATGATGTGAATCTTTGGCCAGTATTTTTTCAAAACTATTCGTGCATTTCGCATGAGGTAAAAGCAATTATGCACTTCCGTCTCATAGCTTTCTTTTTTTGAAATAGCCTTTATTTTATCGAGTTGTAAACTATCCGGGGTATAAAATATGGCTGATATATCGTTAATGACGAGTGTGTCATCAAAACTGGCTGGGGGCTTTTTATATTGGGCCGGTGTGGGTGAAATCGCCTTTTGTTGCCCGGAATTATTTTTTTTTGATGAATCTCTTTCTGTGCAACCAGTTAATAAGGACGCGACGAGAAAGAAGATCCCGCTTTTACGTATGATAATATACATGTGAACCTTTGTCATATGAATACATAATCACCCAGAAAGTAAGAATTTGAAAGCTTTTTCCAAAAAAAATAACGCAAAGTCTTTTCCTATTTAAAGAGCCTGGCATTTATTGCAATACCAGGCTCTTTCTTGTCTATATATATACCACGGTACGTAAGCCGGTTAATTAGTTTAGTAATTCCACAAACGTGTAATATTAAAGCCGATCAGGAATCGTCCTCCTTTTACTTTTGTGCTTTCGTCAGCTGGAGTGGCGGGATCATTTGTTGAATGATCCGTATACTCAAACGGGTTATTGGTATTATACATATTATTTATTGCTGCGTTCAGGAAATAAAAATTGGTAAAGAATAACTGGAACGAGTGGCTGCTGGTATTAAACTCTATCCCAAAAGAAAGACTTGGATTTGGATTACTGGTGGCGTGCCTGGTAAGAGGCTGATCGTAATTAATCGTCAAAGAAGTAACATCTGTTAATTTGTACCTCGCCGAGAGTGCAAGAGCAAAATGGTTGAACTCCATGGAGGGATTTATTTCTAAAGTGGAATCGTTCAATTTTGTGTAGTAGCCATTTACAACATTATGATGTGAAAGACTTGGAGCAACCTGTACGGATAGCTTATCAGTGATTTTCCTGGCTATCAATATTTGATTGAAAAATGCCAGGCGATCGCTGTTGTATCTGTAAACATCATGATCAGGGTCTTTCATTGTGTTATAAGATCCATTGAAATAATAGCTAACACTAACAGGATATTTACCTTTTGTTTGCGTGATCAGCGAATATTTCAAACCTAAATCCCATAACGGACCTGAGACAGATGAAGTAGTGCCCTGGGGAATAAC
Source organism: Chitinophagaceae bacterium (assembly GCA_025450235.1). Lineage (GTDB taxonomy): Bacteria > Bacteroidota > Bacteroidia > Chitinophagales > Chitinophagaceae > VBAT01. Next base: position 6,878 of record JANWHX010000131.1, read on the forward strand.
GGCTGCTGTTGTCTTGGTAAACCCGATTCCCACATTTAATTTATTAATAGGAACATAACTCATACCAATCCTGATATTGGACGGGGCAAAGAAACCCCAAAAGTCCTCATACCCGTTATTCCAGGTACCAAAACGGTGCATGATGTCCATCTCCATAGTACCTTTAACCGGTACCATCACAGTTTGGTTATCGCTGATCCAAACACTCTGAAAAGTATTTTTTACCGGTTTCACTTTGGCCGGCGCCTCAGGCTGTTCCACCATAGTGCTGTCCTGAGCCCTCAAAATACCATTCAATAGCAGCAGGCAACCGATCAAGAATACAGGTGCAATAAGCCCAGGATTAGCTTTGTTTATTAAGAGTTTCATTTGAATTAATTTTTAAGTCAGTTAATTATTGGGGGCACCATTTCTTATCCAATCATAAACTTTTTGCCTGTCAGCAGCCGAGGGAATGTATTGTTGCATTTCTCCATTAATCATTATATACATTCTGCTCTGTTTAGGCAATGATAAATTTACAAAGCCCCCATTTACAATTTGCTCATACGAAACATCTGCAGTCATGTATGGTTTATGAGCACCTGATACGTGACAACCGGCATCGGTACATTTTGCAACAAACAAAGGCTTTAGTTCGTTACTAAAACTCACCTGTTTGGGCGGTGCATTCGGATCTTCAGGTAAATCTGGTTTGATGATATCTTTATAACAACCGGCCAATCCTATTCCCAAGGACAATATCAACCCTGCATATATTATTAATAGTCGTTTCATATTTGCGTATTTTGATTGATTATTTATTATTGAAGTTCATGTTGCATTCAATATCAATTTTGTCGGCAATACTCGTGCTGGTAATACCAAAATCACGGCAATTGAACTGAAATTTTAACTGGAGCCCAAATACTTTATAAGGAGTAGCTGTTGCGATAGTGGTCATGGTGATATAATTAAGTTTGCCCACTATAGATTTAGTGAGCGGAGCCGCTAATTTACCCTGCCAGGTCAAATCAAATGTTACTATGTAACCGTTACTGCTTGCATCGAATTCAACCTTTGTGGATTTTATTTTAGCAAGATTGGTAACCGTCAGGTTTTGTGTACCTGCAACAATAGGGGTAGTTCCCATGCCTGAAATATTACAACCCCCGTCCCTTCCTGGTTCGCCAGTATTGGATTGATTTATTTGCACATATCCGCTAAAGAAAGTCTGAGCCGGATTTGCCTCATTAAAGGCCCATGAGTTGTCCAAGAGAGGTTGACCGGTAGCGACATAATTTAGCATTTCGGCGGCTGCCACATCATGCATCCCAAACTGGTTAAAACGACCTGTAAGCAAGCCGGCCGTTCCGATATAATTGCTTGACCAAAGCACGCTGGAGTGAGCTTTATCCATTTTCCATTGGGTCGGATCTCCGACGGTCATGGTACCGGGAAGATGGATATTGGTACCCCTGTTAGGAGCGAATGGTTGCGTTAACTTCACCGGTACGATCAGATCATTATCACGGGTGCAACTACCTATATACACCAATCCGCTTAACATGATAACAGCTACAGCCCAAATTTTAGAGTTACTAAGCAGTTTCATAATACATATTTTGAAGTGAATAATTAATTTTTTCAAGGTTGCAAGCTATCTGAAGAAAAACAACTTCCCCATGACTATAGTCAAAACAGATAATGAGAAATATCATCAGAGTCTGAAAACGGTTGGAGTAAGTTTTTAAGAAGCGGGTTCTTTGATTTTGTTTATAAACCCACCTCCGAAGGAATAATCTGACAGATAAAACTATGAACTTTTATCTTCCCCAATGTTACACAAACCCGGAGTTATGTTACAACATTCACACCTTGCGGGTCATTATTCCTTATTAAATACCGGTAGAACGTTTTTGCGTATTGAAACGGGCAATCAGCAAAGAGATGATTGTCACCAGGATAAGAGCACCCAGGTTTAAAAAAATGCTGATTGAATATATTTTCATATTATTCCTTGCCATGTCGTTGCCGGGAGAGGAGGTAAAGAGTTGTAAAAAAAGGCTCTTCATCAGTAAGAAAAAAAATACTAAACTATGGAGAAGACTGAAGACAGGTTTTTTTTGAAGCAAAGGTATCCAGAATAAGATGGAAATCAACCCCCAAATTCTCAAATAAGGAAGTTGAACGCCGGCCGTAAGATGTTCAATAGTGTAATCAGGATAGGCATTTTTCAATTGCAGTCCTAAGTATAAAGTTCCTGCGAAGGCATAGGCCAGGGGTAAATTCGGTAATAGCCTGGTTTTTACAAACCCTGTAGCCGGCCGGTTTAATGCGACCAGGTAAATGATGGCATAAACTAAAAGGTAACCGGCAAAAAAAGTTTCCAGTTCAACCCATTCAGCGTATGCAAAAAAAGAATCCGGCATCAGGATAATGATAGTTCAATTGATTTAATAAAACAAATAAAAATAAGCCGGTTCGAATCGATCATATTTGGCCCGGTTAGATTCAATGCCTGATCTAATTAGTTTCTGCGAATTCAATAATCCGTTGTACCTTTTGTTTTTTCCTGATAAAACTCATACCTGCTGCTGATTAAATCCGACAATTTCTGCGGTACGATTATTTAGTTTGCGCTGACACTTGATGGTGCAGGTATGAAAACGTGCAAATCCTTTTCCGTCAGGTACTTTAAGTAATTAAAACGTGAAATTCAAATGAGTAATAAGCAATTTATCAGCGAAGAGCAGGCGGTAAGATATATAGAATCCGGCAACAGGGTTTTTATTCATGGAAGTGCTGCTACACCAGTGTGCCTGATCAAAGCAATGCAACAGAGATACCACGATTTGAAGAACGTAGAATTGGTGAGTATTACAAACATGGGTGATCTTGATTTTTGCCGGCCGGAATTTTCCGGACATTTTTTCTTTAATTCTCTTTTCGTTTCTGCCAATACACGCGACGTAGTTAATAGCGATAATGGAGATTATGTCCCAATTTTTTTAAGCCAGATACCGCAGCTGTTTAAAAAAAATATTTTACCTATTGATGTGGCGCTGATACAGGTATCGCCACCTGATAAACATGGTTACTGTTCATTGGGAACTTCCGTTGACATTGCGAAAGCCGCCGCAGATACTGCCAAATTAATTATTGCCCAGGTTAATCCCAGGATGCCCCGAACACATGGCGATGGCTTTTTGCATACCAGCAGAATTGGTGCAATGGTATGGCATGAAGCAGAACTTCCGGAAACAGATTATTCTTCTAAAACAAACGAGGCTATCCGGCGGATCGGCAAAAATATAGCATCTCTTGTTGAAGACGGTGCCACGTTACAGCTTGGCATCGGAAGTATTCCCGACCAGGTGTTGAAAAATCTTACCGGTCACAAAAATCTTGGTGTTCATACAGAAATGCTGTCAGATGGCATCATACCCCTTATAGAAAAAGGGGTAATTAACAATAGTAAGAAAACATTAAATATAGGAACGTCTGTTACGAGCTTTATGGCTGGTACCAGGAAGCTGTATGATTTTGTTGATGATAACCCGCAGGTCAATGTCATGGATATAGAATATGTAAATGATACAAGCATTATCAGGCAAAACCCTAGGGCAACGGCTATTAATAGTGCCATCGAAGTCGATCTTACCGGACAGGTTTGTGCCGATTCTATCGGCACTTACCAGTATTCAGGAATAGGCGGACAAATGGATTTTATACGTGGCGCATCCCTTTCAGAAGGCGGGAAGCCAATTATTGCATTACCATCTACTACATCTAAAGGTGAATCACGTATTGTACCGTTCTTAAAAGAAGGTGCCGGCGTTGTCACTACACGGGGCCATGTTCATTGGGTAGTAACTGAATATGGTTACGTGGACTTGTTTGGAAAAAATTTGAAACAAAGGGGAAAGAGCCTGATAAGCATCGCTCACCCTGATCACCGGGAATATCTTGAAAGAGCGTTCTATGAACGATATCAGCGCCTGGTAACGGGTTGAATCAATGGCTATGTAAGTGGCAGCACAAAAAATTTAAATACATGAGAAAAAATATGGGTGATGACGACAAAGTCATTCGTTTTGTATCGGCAGCATTATTTATTGTATTATACCTGCAAGGTATCGTTAGGGACATTGGCGGTATTATACTGCTGAGTTTGGCAGGCCTGTTAATAGTTACTTCAATTGTCGGTTTCTGTGGATTATATTCCTTGTTGAATATAGATTCAAATAATAATGAATAAAGAAAATTTTTGAATGTAAGACATAAATTTTTTTATCGTTTCGAAGAACCGATATTGTTATTCATTAGTTCAGGAAGGAAAAGTATTTTATTTTAATAGATACAACTTGTTATATCGCATCCTCAGTGGACAGCAGGTAAGCTGAATCCAATCTTGTTCATGATAAAAATCAGCGGCCACGCTGCGCAATATCATTTTATTTGTTGGCATCCAGGGACATTTTTGTATCCCTAAAATTTGTGGCGATGAAAGCCCTTCAGCAGTCACATAGTTCGACCAGTCTTCTCCCCGGGTCAGATTTAAAAAAAGCTTATTTCCGGTTACAAGTTACCGCTTACCGCTTACTAAGTTTATGCAAAGTCGGTCACCGGACATGCATTAAGAACTATCATTCCGTCATCATTAAATATATTTATCATGAAAAAAAAACATCAATACCTCTCTTCCTTTATTGCGTTAGTTGCAATAATTACTTTGCTGGTTTCCTGCTCAAAAGACCAGGTGTTTATTTCCAGGATCCCCGCAAGCACAACTCAAGGTTCAGTTGATAACAGACTCGGGCCTGTAAGTGGTGGATCATTAATGTTATTAGTATTGCCGCAGGATGCAAACCCAATTGTTACCATTGTCAACGAAAATTTCATTTCAAAGGATTTTTATCTTACAATGGATGGATACCTGAGAATAGATAAC
>JANWHX010000132.1 GCA_025450235.1 Chitinophagaceae bacterium
TAACAATGATAAGCGTCATCTGTTATTTTGACCATGCTCATTTATCATCCCGGCATTCCATCGTTTATTCGGATATGGTTTCTATTGAATACCGATGAAGATCTGCCGGAACAGATTGGAATTCCATAACTATGGGAATCCAAATAAAAGATAGTGGGACTATAAAGATGTAGAAATGATTATCGTCGTCTTTGGATTACCGGGCTCTGGCAAGAGTTATTTTGCTTCACAGCTTGCAAAAGCAATCAAGGCAGGTTACATAAACAGTGACCAGCTGAGGAGGGAAATGTTTACGGCCAGGACCTATTCCGAGCAAGAGAAAGCAGCTGTGTACAATGTCATGCTGTTAAAAATGAAGGAGGCGGTAGGTCAAAACATGAGCCTTGTGCTGGATGCCACATTTCATAAAAGTGAAACCAGGGAAACATTTATCCGCGAAATGGAAGGGAAAGGAGATATATTTTTTATCGAAGTAACGGCAGACGCAGATATCATCAGCGAAAGATTGAAAAAGGAAAGGCCGTACAGCGAAGCTGATTTTAGCGTCTATAAACTTATTCAGCAACGCTGGGAGCCGATGACCGAATCGCATTTGGTCCTGGAATCAACTGATGAAAACATAGAACACATGCTCGAAAGAGCTACGCAATACCTGCGACAGAAAAATGACAAAAGAACAGATTAATAGCCTGCTTGCAAAAGGAGAATTCCCCGACCCTTCCGGTCAGCGGGAACTAATTGAAACGCACATTTCGTGGGTGATCATATCCGACGAATTCGTGTACAAGATCAAAAAGCCCATTCAGTATTCATTTCTCGATTTCTCCACCCTGGCGTTACGTAAACATTTTTGCGAAAGGGAAATTGATTTAAACAAGAGGCTGACGGACAATATATATGTCGATGTTCAGGCAATCTATGAATGCCAGGGCCGGTTTACTATCGGCGGCAATGAAGGGACGATAATAGAATATGCGGTCAGGATGAACAAATTGGACAAGGAAAAGCAAATGGATGTTCTTTTACTGAAGAACAATGTGACTGAGACTGATATACGGAATCTTGCGGAAAAGATAGCTTTCTTTCATAAGAACACAACCGTCATTTATAATAAGGATTTCCTGGACATACAGAAAAAATTCAATGACCTGGGAACAGAAAAAGAATTCCTGGGCCAGCAACTTGGCAATGATAGCAATAATATCGTCAGCCGTGCAATAGAATCCTCTGATATATTTATAAAAAAACATAAAGAATTACTGGCAACCCGGCTTCGTGCAGGGTTTTTCAGGGATTGCCACGGGGATTTACATTCCAGGAATATTTTCTTATTACCTGCACCACAGCCTTTTGATTGCCTGGAATTCAATGATGACTTCCGGCAAATTGATGTCCTGAATGAAGTGGCATTTCTTTGTATGGACCTGGATGCTTTTGGAAAGCAAGATCTGTCTGCTTTATTTATTGATCATTATAATCATCTTTTTCCTGCTATGATAACGGAGGGCGATAAGAGTCTTTTCATTTATTATAAAAGCTACCGGGCCAACATACGGGCAAAAGTTAACAGTCTTCGTGCAAGAAGCGCTGAGAGCACTGCGGATAAGACAAAGGCTTTATCAGAAGCTAGCAAATATCTTGGATTGATGGCTGCCTATTTACAATCGCTGGATCTGTTGCATTATATTTGAATGACGATGATGAATCTTCCTGTTAATATGCAAGCTATGGTATTGGAGGAGCCAAAAAGGCCATTAGTTTTAAAGACAATTCCATTACCGGCGCCACAAGCAAAAGAAGTTTTAATAAAGATAATTGCATGCGGTGTTTGCAGAACAGATCTTCATATTATTGATGGAGAACTTATCTACCCTAAACTTCCCTTAATACCAGGTCATGAAATAGTGGGTATCGTGGCTAAGACCGGAACCAATGTATTGAGACTGCTGGAAGGAGACGTTGTTGGAGTTCCCTGGCTGGGTTATACCTGTGGAAAATGTAAATATTGCATGAGGGGCCAGGAGAATTTATGCATTAATGCAGGGTTCACAGGTTACACTGTTGATGGAGGTTATGCAGAATATACAGTAGCTAATGAACAATATTGCTTTCCTCTTGCCGCTAAGTATGGAAATGCTTCCGGAGCCCCCTTGCTTTGTGCCGGACTTATCGGTTATCGTTCTTACAGTATGATCCATGCCAATGCAACGAATATTGGTATTTATGGTTTCGGCGCTGCAGCACATATATTAACCCAGGTGGCTATTTTCCAGGAAAAAAAAATATTTGCTTTTACAAGAGATGACGATCAGGAAGCTCAGCGGTTTGCGGTGCAATTGGGAGCTACCTGGGCTGGCGGTTCTTCTCAATCGCCGCCTGAAAAATTAGATGCCGCCATCATCTTTGCACCGGTTGGATCTCTTATACCAAAAGCATTAGCGGATATTGACAAGGGTGGTATCGTTGTTTGCGGCGGCATTCACATGAGTGATATCCCGACTTTTCCGTATACTATCTTGTGGGATGAACGAGCTATCCGGTCAGTGGCCAATCTTACAAGAAAGGATGGTGATGCTTTTTTTAAATTAGTATCTGAATTGCCCATCACTACCGAAATAAAAACATATCCCCTCAGCGAGGCAAATGAGGCACTGAGCGATTTGAGAAATGGCAAAATACACGGTGCAGCTGTACTTGTAATGGATTAATTTTTTCTCGCTTTCGAAAGCTTTTCCCCCAATAAAAAAACTGTCCCAATATTTTGACTATCGGGACAGCAGTTAAAGCGAACGCGGCATGCTTCGTAGATTACTTTTGCTTCATTGTTCGTCAAAAGCAAACTCCGGTACTTCTATCTCCAGATGGCTTTCCAGGTTGGTCACGCCCGGTGCTAACCATGCAGCACGTTCGGCATCACCTTTCTCAGCGAATGAACGAACCTTTCCCCGAAGAGTAACTTTGCTTCCGAAAACTTCTGCCGTAATTTTTCCTGCATCAATGTTTGCACTTCGGCGAAAAGCTGAAGTGATCTTTTGCTGAATGTCTGAAGGTCTAACCTTCGGCTTTAGAGTGATTAGATTAAGTACGGATTGAACTCCTGTTAAATTCTCAATTGCTGATTGTGCATTGGCTCGCTGGTACTCCGATTCCACTTCACCATCAAGTCTTACAAGACCATCCTCCACTTTTATCTTGATCTTTTCTTCCTGCACTGCGGCATGCCACTTCAAAGCAGTCACTACGGCTTCAGCAATTTCAGCATCTGTTTTACGAAAGTCCGGAGAAGCGCCTACCTGGATATCCTCGGCAACAGCTTTTACTCCGCTCACTTTTTTGGCTGCCCCTTCAGCGGCTAATTTCTTTGAATACGCGTCAACCTGGCCTGAAAGAGTCACCACACCGTTTTTAACCGCCACACCGATTTCTGAAGACTTCAGAAAAGGTTGCCACATAATCTCTGCCATAACGTCTTTTTGAATTTCAAGATCGCTTTTCATAAGTCAAGTTTTAAGAATGATTAAAATTGTTTGCATCTAAAACGGGTTTTACTGTTTTTCAAACCGGCCGGTTATTTTGTTGATCTTAATTCTATACATAACATATTTCACACGGCTGCTATCGTCCAATGTACCCGCTACTTCATGTTCATGTGTGTGAATAGTGCTGCTGGTTAAAAGAGGAAAAACCCGATCAAAGAGAATTTCCCTGGCTTTTTCTGCCTCTTTATCTGTCAACTCTTCAAATTCTCCATAGATGATAATACTCTGCCAGTTCCTCATATCTGTCATTACATCTAATTCAAAACATACATTCGCATTTTTCCGAAGCAGTTCAAGTTTTGTGCCTTCGTTAGTTTGTCCATAAATATATTTCCCGTCATAGCAAAATGTCACCGGAACTATATAGGGTTGCTTACCATCAGTACAGGCCAGCCTTCCTACAACCTGGCTGGAAAGTAAATTGTTGATTTGCGCATTGCTTAATTGTCCTAACATGAAATAATTTTTACTTATGCATTCCATTCCTACAAATTTACCTATAGACAATACGAGCAAAAATGACTGGTATCAAACAATAGCATGACTGTCGTCATTTCCAATTGCCATCGATCCGCCGAAATTGCAGAAGATTAGAAAATCGAAAAAGTATGAAATAGCTTCTATTCTTCCTGGTTACTTTCATAACAAAAAGGCAGTTGCCGTGCGACTAAATTAATTTATAACATAAAAGATACTAATTATGAAAACCAAATCATTTTACTCAGCCGGGTATGGCAATAAAGACCCTGACCTCTGGCAGCAGGCAAAAGCCAGGGCCGAATTTAAGACGCATCTCAGTGTATATATCGTGATAAACACCCTGCTGTGGCTAATCTGGGTATTTGCGGGAGGCATCCATACCCATCCCTGGCCAATCTGGCCAACAATCGGCTGGGGCATCGGCGTAATTTTTAATTATTTGGGTGTATACAAATTCAGTAACACCGCGGAGAAAGAGTATGAGAAATTAAAAAGGGGATGATGCCGAATACCAAAGAGGTGCAAAAACGTCCTTTAAAAGGCAAGGGATCCATGCAATCCTTAGGTTGTATCATTCCCCGGGTTGACAGAGGTCATTGCGGCTCCGCCTGCAAGAAAATACATTTATCTTATAAATAGACAGTATGTCAGGAAAAAATGATAAACAATTCCTTTTTGAGGTACAATTGAATTGCTCGCCGGCAATAAAAGAATCCCTTCCTCAAAAAATGCAGATGGAACCCTTCACGTGGCAACGCCAGGAACATTTAATCATGTAAATACATTGTTGAACTCACTTCCCCAGCAAAAAGAACTCTTAGTAGAGTTAGCCGAAGGCAGTGAATCTGCCTTTGAAGAAATCTACAAACTTTACAGCCCACGATTATTTGGCAGGCTGCTGAAATTAGTGAAGTCGTCCTCTGTCGCAGAGGAAATATTGCAGGATGTTTTTTTGAAACTGTGGGAACACCGCAAGTCAATCGATTCCGAAAGATCTTTTCGGTCTTTCCTTTTTAAGATCGCCGAGAATAAAGTTTATGACTTCTTCCGAAGTGTAGCAAGAGATAAGAAGAGGGCGGCAGAGCTTATTGTCTTATCCACCACCAGATACACAGAGATTGAAGAATTCTTTCTATTTGATGAGAAGTCGGTTGCGGTCCAAAGAGCCATTGACACACTCCCGGCACAGCGCCAGCAGGTATTCAGACTCTGCAAATTGGATGGCAAAAGCTACAAGGAAGTGAGTGAGTTGCTGGGAATTTCCCTTTCGACGATCAGCGACCACATAGTAAAAGGTAAAAAGACTATTCGGGAGTACCTCAAAAGCCATTACAAGGAAATTGGTGGGTCTTCTCACTGATTTTTGTATCCTTCATGGAAAATATAAGGTTACCGACATCAATCTTCTCCGAAAATTTATATACACGATGAGAGTTTACGCAGAAATGCTGTTGAGGTACTTGAAAAAACTCACAAATACTGTTTGATTACAAATTCTGTAAACGCTAATGTA
>JANWHX010000133.1 GCA_025450235.1 Chitinophagaceae bacterium
CTTCCAAAAATCCCGCCCGGTGTTATAAACACATTTGAATTATATAACACCTCATCGCTTAATGCATATCCATCTTTGTATTTAGCCGGTATTCGCGCCCATACAAATAAGCCAGCCTGCTGTTTTGAAAATTTACAATTCAACAGGGTCAATAATTCAAATACCTTTTCCCTTCTTTCCCCGTACACCTTGTTCACTTCATCCTGCCATTCTTTTCCGAGACTCAACGCTTTGGCAGCCGCCAATTGAACGGGGAGGAACATACCGCTATCCATATTGCTTTTAAACCGCATTACTTCGTCAATCCTCTCTTTTGCTCCGCAAAGCATACCCACTCTCCAGCCGGCCATATTATGTGACTTGCTTAATGAGTTCAATTCAATAACAGTTTCCCTGGCTCCTTCAACACTCAATAAACTCATCGGGGCATCGTTCAAAATAAAACTATAAGGGTTATCATGAACAATAAGGATCTCATGTTTCTTTCCGAAGGCAACCAATTTTTCAAATAGTTCCCGCGAAGGAAGTTGCCCCGTTGGCATTTGCGGATAATTCACAAACATCAGCTTTACCTTCTTCAGCTTCCTCTTTTCAAGTTTATCAAAATCCGGTGCGTAATTCCTTTTTTCTTTTAAATTATAGTCAAAGCATTTCCCGCCGGCCAATTGTACGGCACTTCTGTACGTAGGATAACCGGGGTTTGGAACCAGTACTTCATCTCCCTTGTCCAAATAGGTCATACAAATATGCATGATGCCTTCTTTACTTCCGATCAGCGGCAATATTTCTGAATCAGGATCCAGGTCCACACCGTACCATCTTTTGTACCATTCGCTCACTGACTTCCTTAACACCGGCGACCCCTTGTAAGATTGATACGCGTGAACATTCGGTTTTGCGCTTTCTTCCTGCAATGTTTTAATCACATCGGGGTGCGGTGGAAGATCAGGACTGCCAATACCAAGATTGATGATCTGCCTGCCTTGTTTATTCAATTCATCTATTTCCCGCAGCTTTTGCGAGAAATAATATTCGCCAATACCTTCCAATCTTTTTGATGTGTTGATCATAATTCTTCTTTGGTATCTATAATTCCGTTTACTTTATCATTCAATTTATTTAACTACCATTATCACGCGTTGATATCTTGTAAGCACAGGTTTTCCAAAAGGAATACCGATACAAGCTTTTTCATGTTGTAGATTTTAGGTTTTACGTTCTTAAATAAAATAAGTCCGTTCACAGGCTTCAAATAATTTTGATCAGTTATTTCCAAACCCCTCTTTTATAAACACCATAAATTTTTATTTCTTCAGTCAGTGATTGTATTTGCCCCATTACATCTTTAAACTGGTTGATCGTATCAAACTCCATATCGGCGTGAAAACTATACTTAAAATCGCTCCCGGGAATAGGAAAACTTTGCAGCTTGCTAAGGTTAATGCCGCCTTCAGCGATTTTTGTGAGCACTTTAGCCAGGCTTCCTCTTGAATGATCAGTATGAAAATTTACGGAAGCTTTATTTGCATCAGTCACCGGTTGCGCTGCTTCCTGTCTTTGCAAGATCAAAAAACGCGTGTAGTTATTTTTCAGGGTCTGAATATTAGGAGCAATAATATCCAGGTCATATAACTCTGCAGCAAGTTTACTTGCAATAGCGGCAATATGTTTGCTCTTGTGTTGATGAATATGTTTTGCGCTCAAAGCCGTATCCTCTGTCTCGACTAATTTCCATTTATACTTATCCAAAAAATCATAACACTGCTGCAGGGCCATCGTATGTGAGTGCACTTCCCGGATATCTTCGAGGTTTACCCCGGAGTTCACCAATAAGTTTTGTTTAATCTGCAGATAAATTTCACCAATGATCTTAAGATTTGACTTTTGCAGCAGGTTATAGTTGGCCAGGATGCTTCCGGCAATAGAATTTTCAATCGCCATTACACCGCCATCACTTTCCTTTTTATTTTCGGCAATTCTCACAACATCCCTGAACGTGTCGCAGGGGATCACTTCCACTTTTTTACCAAAATAAAGTTGCGCCGCCACCTGGTGAAAGCTGCCTTCATAGCCCTGTATGGCGTATAGCCCTGCTTTTGAACTGAGCTTTTGACGGACCTGCGTGCCATTAGCATCACTTTCTGATAACCCCGGCTTTTTCGATACTTCTTTCATTAGTATTGTTCTTATTTCTTCAACCCTTTAAACGACTTTCAACATTTGGGTTCCAAAGTCCCTCCTTCGGAGGGATTTAGGGAGGCCCTAAAACACGAATCCCGGCTTTTGGCCGGGACTCCTTATGTTGATTTTAGTTACTCGTTATTTTTTCAACAAAAGCATACCCGGCTTCTTTCCAAAAAAGAAGTAATAAAAATAAAATCCGAAATATGTTTTTGTTGTCATAAGTCAAATATAAACTTAACAGCTATACTAAACAATTTTTAAATTGATTATTTTCTGCGGTCACCGGTATTTGCATCGTTCATCCTGATCTTCCGGCCTCTAAAGTTTTTCCCATCGATCGACTTTATCATTTTCTTCGCGGCCCCAGCCTCTATTTCGATCCAACTATTCATCTCTTTCATGTCGATACGGCCGAGGACTTCTTTTCTGAGATCACTCATATCTAAGATGAACTGCAGGAAACTTGCCTTATAAAATCCGTCTTTTGTTCCAAGATTTACAAACAACCGTTGGTATGAGCCCCCTCCATTAGTCGCCGCAATTCTTTTACCGTGCACAGTTTTTAGCGGCGCCCGCTCGCGTCTATCCGTTCTCGCCTCGTCCCGCAAGTTCAGGTCAGCTGCGTTTTCATAGTATTTCAGGAAACGATCGAATTCCAGTGCGGCTACACGTTGCAATATCTCTTCTTTTTCAACGGAAGAGAATTTTTCTTTAAGCACCGGCAAATACGCTTCGTATTCACCATGACTGATATCGGCCTGGAGCATTTTATCGATGAAATGAAAGAATTGTTTGCGGCAAACATCCTTGCCACTGGGAATATCCATCTTATGCACCCTGGTGTTTAACAATCTTTCAATCTGCCTGAGCCGGTAAATTTCTTTTGGCGTTACAATCGAAACCGATACCCCACTGTTGCCGGCACGACCAGTACGTCCGCTCCGGTGAGTATATACTTCTGTATCATCCGGCAACTCATAGTTAATGACGTGAGTGATCCCTGTTACGTCAATACCCCGGGCCGCTACATCTGTAGCGATAAGCAACTGGATACTTTTATCGCGGAAAAGGCCCATCACCTTGTCTCTTTGCTGCTGTGTCAGGTCACCATGTATGGCATCGATATCATAGCCTTCCCTTGTCAGTCGTTCAGCAATCTCCTGCGTATCTGCTTTGGTGCGGGCGAACACGATACCGTAAATGCCGGGGTTAAAATCGATGATACGTTTTAAAACTTCATACCGGTTGTGATGCTGGGTAGCATAATACTGGTGATCGATATTGGCAGCACCAGCATTCATTTTACCAATAGTGATCTCAAAAGGTTTATCCATATACCTTTTGCTAACCTGTCTTATTTCGGAGGGCATGGTGGCGCTGAAGAGCCAAATGCTTTGGCGATTGGGTGTATTTTGTAAAATGAATTCAATATCATCTTTGAATCCCATATTCAGCATTTCATCTGCTTCATCCAACACTACATAATGAATCTGGCCGAGATTAATGGCTTTTCGCTCTATCAAATCAATCAAACGGCCGGGTGTCGCGACAACAATATGCGTGCCTCTCTTTAGATCCCGTATTTGTTGCGTAATAGATGTTCCGCCATACACAGCCGTTATAGAAACATTATCTTTTTTATTCTTGAACGTATCAAGATCATTGGCGATCTGCAAACACAATTCACGAGTAGGGCAAATGATTAATGCCTGCGGAAAACGGTCCCCTTTATTAATAAGCTGCAAAAGGGGCAAACCAAAGGCGGCCGTCTTGCCTGTACCTGTTTGAGCCAGCCCGATAAAATCTTTTGTACCCTGTAACAATACGGGAATAGCTTTTTCCTGGATGGGTGTTGGCTGAGTAAATCCCAATACCTTGACAGATTGTAATAAGCCTTCTTCAATTCCTAGTGAGTCAAATGTGATCACTGATTACGCTGATTTAAATGACTTCGCAGATTGCGGCTGCAAAGGTAGTTGTTTGGCTCCAGTCAAAGGCCAGCAAACGATCAAAGGCAGTCTATCACCCGCCACCGGGGGCTTGAATTTTGCCACGGATGCACGGAAATCATCAATAAAATCTCATTCTGTAGTTCCGTGACATGCATTAAAAAACACAATGATCACTTTCAAACTTTGACCCTATCCGTGAAATCCGCCAAATCCCAAAATCCGTGATTAAAAAAAGCCACTCCTAATCCCGAATTCCGGGATGGAATGGCCTTTAACGATTGCCTGCCATAAGAAAAGGTTTCTTACGCCAGGGAAAGCTTATTAAGAAATCTTAAATCCGAGATTATTTCTTAGGAAGCGCTTTGAGGCTATCAGCTACACGTGTAGAATCTGCAACCCTTTTAGCTTCGATTTCAGCTGGTGTAGGCATTGCTTCCATTTTCTGAGCGTTAGCGATACTATCAGCTATGCGGATAGAATCAGCCTTAGCTTTTGCAGCATCTTCAGTAGAAGCTTCATTATTACATGCTACGAACCCGAGACTGGCAACTGCCAATACGACGAAAAGCTTTTTCATTTTGAGATTTTTTGAGTTTTTATGAAATATTTCGCTGTTTATACTCAAATATGTAAAAGGTAACCCCCGATCTTCAAAGTTTTTTTTTCAGGCTGGCTGAGGGTTACTATTTTTAAAAAAACGTATTAAATACCGGAAGAGTGAAACAAGAAGGCAACGAGAAAGCTTTGCTACTGGGACTGGCACGAAACGATAGGAAGGCAGTTGAGTCGATTTACAAGGACAATTACAACATGGTTCAGAGCCTGGTAATCAACAACAACGGCTCGACAGATGACGCAAAAGACATCTTCCAGGAAGCCATGATAGTTCTTTATGAAAAGGCCAGGTCCGGGACATTTGAGCTTAATTGCCAAATAAAAACTTACGTTTATTCGGTTTGCCGGCGATTGTGGCTCAAAAGACTTCATCAAACCAATCGTTACCTGGAAGTCGGTGATATGGAAACGGTAGTTCCGGTGGATGAGGACCTCGAAGATCATGCGAAGAAGAATACCGAATTTGAGATGATGGATAACGCGATCGGAATTCTTGGAGAACCTTGTAAAAGTTTATTGGAAGCCTTTTACCTGGAGAAGAAGAATATGCAGGAGATTGCTTTTAGTTTTGGATATACCAATGCTGAAAATGCAAAGAACCAGAAATACAAATGCCTGATGCGGCTAAAGAAAATATTTTTTACTCACTATAAAAACGGGAACAGTGATGAATGATAAGAACGACATAATGATGCTGGATGCGGTAGAACGTTATATCCGGGGTGAAATGAACCCGGATGAAAGGCTTCATTTTGAAAATCTCCGCAAAACCAATGGTGAAATTGATCAGCTGGTGGTGGAACATACATTGTTTTTGCAGCAGATCAACCAGTTTGGCGAGAGAAAAAATTTCAAGTCCGAATTGCATGATGTTCATACTGAGCTTGCCCAACAAGGAAAGATCCATTCTGATAAGTTAACAGGAAAAGCAAAAGTTGTTTACCTGTGGAAACGATACAGGAGAGTGACGGCTATTGCAGCCTCTATTGCTGGTGTGACAGCGATCGGTATCACTACGCTGGTTAATTCATTAGCGCCTCACCCGAAAGATCCTAAAGTGCAGGAGCTTGTTCACGAAGTGACTGTTATGAAACAAGTGCAGAAGAATCTCGATCAAAAAATTAACACAAAAGCCGATAAAGATAACCAGCAGGTTTTTACGATGCCGGTTCGATTTAATGGCACCGGGTTCCTGATCAATACCAGTGGGTTGATGATCACCAATGCACATGTCGTAAAAAACTCTAAGAACATTTATGTACAAAACAATAAGGGTGATCAGTTCAGGGCCATTGTCCTGAGATTGGATCCAACAAAAGATGTTGCTATCATCAAAATTGATGATGATCGTTTCAAATCTTTTTCTTCATTGCCTTATGGTATCCGTAAGACATCTTCTGATATTGCTGAATCTGTTTTTACCCTTGGATATCCAAGGAGCCAAATAGTGTATGGAGAAGGATACCTGAGTGCCCCTACCGGTTTTGAGGGTGATACACTTAGTTATCAAATTTCGGTGGATGCCTATCCCGGAAATAGCGGCGGACCTGTATTCAATAAAAACGGGGAAGTGATCGGTATTTTAAGTACAAAAGAAACTCATACAGAAAGGAGTGTATTTGCTGTTCAGTCAAAATATATTTACCGGGTAATTGATGAACTCAGGAAAAATAAGCTCTGGGAAAATGTAAGGATCTCATCAAAATCCACGATGAATGACCTTGATAAAGTACAACAGGTTAAGAAAATCCAGGATTGTGTTTTTATGGTAAAAGGAGACTAAGCCGGGCACAAAGGCTAATAAAACAAAGCCATTCGTTTTCGGATGGCTTTTCTATTTCTTAAAAATTATTCTCAGCTCCAAAGTCGTTCAGGGTATTCCTTTTTAGCCACCAGTGCATGTAAACTCTTCTCAACAGCCGGTGCATCTTCCTTGTAGGTGACACCAAACCATTCAGACGTTGTCGGAATTACTTCAATCGTTCCGCCTTCCTGGATAAACCTGTCAGCAACGATAGGGATAAAAAACTCAGCCTTGGGATCACTGATGTTTTGCTGTAAAAATTCCCTAAAGACCTTCTGCGTGTAGTTAAAAAAGGAAGGGTGAAAGCCCCAGAAGTTCATTGACACACTGGTGTTGCGGGGAAGCTCCCGCGGGTCCATATTGTCATCACAAATAATCTTGCCATTTTTCTCAGAAATATTGATACGTTCGGTTATCGAAGCCAAATTGCCTCGTTCATCCAATGTGCAAACGCCACGGTTAACAGTTCCATGAGCAGACAATGTTTTTAAGAGGTCGTACCCGATAATAGCATTATTGGATTCGGTGCAATCGTTAACCAAAAAATCAGCAGCATCATGAAACGCCTGTTTCCCGTAAAAATCATCGGCATTAATGACGGCAAAGGGCTCTTTTACATAATCCATAGCGCAAAGAACGGCATGAGCTGTGCCCCAGGGTTTTTTCCTGGCCGGAGGGATAGTCGCGCCCTCTGTAAACATTTCTATTTCCTGATATACATAAACAGTCTCAATTTTTCCTCCCAGCTTCGGTTCAAATATTGACTTGAAATTGTCCGCAAATTCACGCCGGATGATAAATGCAACTTTCCCAAATCCTGCACGAATAGCGTCATAAATAGAATAATCCATGATCGTTTCTCCACCCGGGCCAAATCCCTGGATCTGCTTCATACTTCCGTATCTCGATGCCATACCGGCCGCCAGTATTACTAATGTGGGCTGCATAATAGTTTTAAATTTGCGCACGAAAATAACTTAAAATCGGTAAGGTTGACTCTGTTTTTACATGCAATTAGCTTTCGATAATATCAGTACAGATCCAGTTCATTTGTTTGAAGAAAAAGATATTAAGATATCTGTTCTGCGACTTGACAAAATTCACCCCGTGATCTCCGGGAACAAATGGTTCAAGTTGCGCTATTACCTGGAAGAAGCGAAAGAACAGCGCAAAAAAAAGATTGTGACATTCGGAGGTGCCTGGTCCAATCATATTGTAGCCACGGCTGCAGCCAGTAAAACGTATGATTTCTTATCAGCAGGCATTATTCGCGGAGAAGAGCCTGTACAGCTTTCACCAACATTGCTGCAGGCAAAGGATCAAGGCATGCAATTGCATTTTATCAGCCGCGAAGACTACCACGAAAAAAAACTGCCTCCCGAATTTCAAAATGATGAATGCTACCTGGTCGGCGAAGGCGGATATGGCCCGAAAGGTGCTGAAGGCGCCGCCCTGATATTAAAGTACAATAAGGAAAAGTTTACGCATTGTTGTTGTGCCGCAGGTACCGGCACCATGATGGCCGGGTTGATAAGGGCCATATCGCCTTCGCAAAAAGTTATTGGTATAAGTGTATTGAAGAATAATTATGACCTGGAAAAAAATGTGCGGTCAATCCTCGGCGATGAGCGAAAAGAATGGCAGATCATTCACGACTATCACTTTGGCGGATATGCAAAATATAAACCCGCGCTGATTAAGTTTATGAACGAGTTTTACGGCCAAACTAACATTCCTTCAGATTTTGTTTATACGGCAAAGCTTTTCTTTGCGATATACGACCTGGTAAATAATGATTTTTTCCCTTACAAAAGCAAATTACTCCTTGTGCACAGTGGCGGTTTACAGGGTAATATCTCACTGCCAAAAGGAACGTTAATCTATTGAGATTTGTAAGCGCTGTGTATTATCTTTGGCATGTATGAAAAATGTTTTTATCGCCCAGAGAAAAAAGAGAGAAAGAGACTTGATTCAACTAAATCCCTCATTTTCTCTTTTAACTCTGTGCGATGCCCTTCGGTTTTGCTTTGTTTTTATCGCGCAGAGAAAAAGGAGTGAAAGAGATTTGATTCAATTAAATCCCTCATTTTTTCTCTTATCTCTATGCGACGAGCTTGAGTTTCGCTTTGTTTTTATCGCCCAGAGAAAAAGGAGTGAAAGAGATTTGATTCAAATAAAACCCTCATTTTCTCTTTTATCTCTGTGCGAGGGACTCGAGGAATTTAGCGTTTGACCACAATTGACAAAAAAAAGATCCGGACCTGATCCAACTATCATTATGAATAAACTAACACTGACCTTACTCTTTATTCTCACTTGCTTTTGCCTGCAGGCACAGGACACCCTTCCGAAATTTTCCGTCAGAAATGTTGGGAACAAGCGGATCATCATTGAATGGGTCAACAATTTTCAAAATGCCAACCAGATCAGCATCCAGCGTTCATTTGATAGTCTCAAGGGTTATAAGACCATCCTTACCGTTCCCGACCCTTCCAATCCGCAAAATGGGTATGCCGATACAAAGGCAGACAACGATCATATGTTTTACCGGTTATACATATTACTTGAAAGAGGCGTTTACCTGTTCAGCAATATCAAAAGACCTGTGATGGATACAATGAGCGCGGGAAAAAGAATCAACGGGATGCCGGGTAAGCCTTCTGTTGTTATTCCTGTAATCGGCGGAGACAGCGTCACGAATATCAGGTCCAATAATAAACCAAAGATCGAAGCCTGGATACCTTCAAAATATGTTTATACAAATAATGATGGTTATGTCCGGATCAGTTTGCCTGACGATCCCGATAAAAAATACGGCATCAGGTTCTTTACATCAGATGACAAGCCGATATTCGAACTAAAGGATATAAAAGAAAGAACGTTTAAACTGGACAAGACCAGTTTTTACCGATCGGGCTGGTTTAAGTTTGAGTTGTACCGCGATGGTGAACTGATTGAGAAGAATAAGTTTTTCCTGCCGAAAGAATTTTAGCTAAGAGATTAAAAGAGAAAAAGAGGGAAAGAGAATTTTAGCTAAGAGGTTAAAAGAGAAAAAGAGGGAAAGAGAATTTTTACTAAGAGGTCAAAAGAGAAAAGAGGGAAAGGAGCAAATACCTGAATTCACTACGAATTTCCATCGCTTCGATTCGCAGTTTACCTGATTGGAATCATGGCAACGACCAAATAAATATGCAATAAATAATTGGCAATTTGCAAACACCTATGCATCGTCAGCATCCAATTGCTTATTGAACATTGCCTATTGCCTATTGCTTATTGCCCTATTGTCAATTGAACTCCGAATACTTTCTCGAAATTCCTCTTTACTTTTTCCTTCGCTTCTTCAAAATCGACTTTATGGCCTAATTCTTTTTCAATTGAAGTAACCTGTTTGTTTTGAATACCACAAGGAATAATAAAATTAAAATGGCTGAGATCGGTGTTTACATTTAATGCAAAACCATGCATAGTGATCCAGCGGCTGCTGCGGACGCCAATCGCACATATTTTTCTCTCCCTGCCTGGTTTATCTGCATCTATCCATACACCAGTTTCGCCGGCAGATCTTCCCGCTTCAATTCCGTATTCAGCCAGGGTAAGTATGCTCACTTCTTCAATATTCCGAAGGTATTTGCCGATATCTGTCTCAAATTTTTCCAAATCCAGGATAGGATATCCCACTATCTGCTGTGGTCCGTGAAAAGTAATATCACCCCCGCGATTGGTGCGAAAGAATTCAATTCCTTTTGCTGATCGCATCGTTTCATTGATGAGCACATTTTCGATATTACCGCTTTTGCCTAAAGTGTAGACAGGTGGATGTTCGACGAAAAGAAGGTAATGCTGGGTCGGGAGTGGTGAGTGGGTCGGGAGTGGTGAGTCGTGAGTGGTAAGTGGGTCGTTAACGGCTGCGGACTCCTGACTAAAAACTAACGACTTCTTCCGAACATTCTCCTGCAGCAACTGCTCCTGGTAATCCCATGCCGTCTTATAGTCCAGCAATCCCAAATCACGAAATATGACTTTTTGTTTATACATGATCTATCAGCAAATTTAATGACAAACCCTCATCCATTACCTTTGCAGGCTATGCAGGATGAAATAAAACAGGATGGTGCCAGCCCACAGGATAATAACGACGATCTCTATGAACGGTTTAGCTTCAAAACCGATAAAGGCCAGGAACCCTTGCGCATTGATAAGTTCCTGATGAACCGGATCGAAGGCGCTACCCGCAATAAACTTCAACAATCCATTAATGCCGGCATGGTACTGGTGAATGGAAAAGATGTCCGGCCCAACTACAAAGTGAAGGCGCTGGATGAGATCATTGTTTATTCCGATATGAGCCCGGAAGAAATGGAAATAGTGCCGGAGAAATTGGATCTGAATATCGTGTATGAAGACGAAGCTTTAATGCTGATCAATAAACCCGCAGGTATGGTGGTACATCCCGGTAGTGGTAACTATACCGGGACTTTGTTGAATGGCGTGGCCTGGCATCTCAATGAATTAGATCCCAATTTCCAGGAAGATACCTTACCGCGATTCGGATTGGTTCATCGAATTGATAAAAACACGAGCGGGTTATTGGTTCTCGCAAAAAATGAGATAGCGATGCGGCATCTTGCCAAACAATTCTACGACCATACGATACGACGTCAGTATACCGCATTGGTCTGGGGTGATGTGCAAAAGGACCAGGGAACGATCATTGCCCACGTAGGCAGGCATATGAGACTCAGAAAATTGTTTGAAGCCTATCCCGATGGCGAACACGGCAAGGAAGCAATAACCCA
The DNA here is from genome assembly GCA_025450235.1 of Chitinophagaceae bacterium. Classification (GTDB taxonomy): domain Bacteria; phylum Bacteroidota; class Bacteroidia; order Chitinophagales; family Chitinophagaceae; genus VBAT01. The sequence continues at coordinate 11,355 of JANWHX010000133.1, forward strand.
TTATAAAGTACTTGAGCGTTTTGGTTATGTAACGCTTGTTGAATGCATTTTGGAAACGGGACGCACTCACCAGATAAGAGTACATATGAAGCATATAGGTCATCCCCTATTCAATGATGATTTTTATGGAGGCGATAAAATTGTGAAAGGAACTGTTTTTGCCAAATACAAACAGTTTGTTGAAAATTGTTTTGCTATTTGTCCCCGCCAGGCATTGCACGCAAAGACATTGGGATTTGTTCATCCGACGACGCAGCAAGGAGTATTTTTTGAAACGGCGTTACCGGGTGACATCGAGGAGGTAATCGGGAAATGGAGAAAATATTCAAATTCAAGAGGTGATAAAACCTAGGCGGATAAAAGTACTACGAGCTCTTCTCCTGCGGAAAGTGTATTTCTATTTTGTAAAGTCAAACAACGTGGCCGTAAATACTCCTCTTTCTCTTTTTTTAAACACCACATCCCAGTTACCCTTGTAGCGAAGAACTTTAGGCACAAGGTATTCGCCGAATTTCATCAACTGTACTTCCATGTGTACAGAAAAATCATACACCCCGGCCTTATAACTCATATCATAATTGCGTGACATCACTTCCATCGTTTTGGCATTGAACCAGGTGACCATATTGTCGATAACGATCCTGCTCTTATCGCTTGCAGGAAGATCATCCTTTGCCTTCACCGAAAATACATAACAGGATTGCCCATCATAGTCTTCCTGGTCGATGGAAAAATTGTATAATTCCGCCACATCGGGATCAAAGATGTTTATCTTATTTCCAATAAAAGGAATACCGGGAATCTTCTTGCCGGGGTTAAAGAACAGCATTTTTAACTGCTCTTTATTCTTAGCGACGCCTTTTTTGCCTTTGGCATCGAAGGTTACACCCTTTACTATATTTGTTTCGCCACAAACCTTGCCGTTTGTGAAAAACAGACCGGCATACAATTCAGCCGTATAATAATTAAAGTTCCTGCTCTCATCATAAAAATCGCCATCGGTGGTTTCGTTGAGAATATCCATGGTCCGGCAGCCATTGGCCCTGTTTTGTCGCGTCTTGCTCTGCAAACCGGCCTTCTGTTTTCCTTTTTTGTCAAGTATGCGGATATCATTGAGGGAGGTAAAACCAAGAACACGAAGATTCCTGAACGCTTTATAGAAAGTAGTGTCATTCTTTACCCGTTCAATGAATTTTGGGACATTGATGTCAGTACGCACTACTACCTCGGAAAGACTTATCATTTTTGCCAGCCTTTCATTGTCAAGTGAATCTTCCTGAGCATGACATAGAGGGAAAATAAAGAAGAAGTATGCAAAAAGAAGAAGTTTGTTCATAGTGGTGCTGCGTTAATCCCGCTTGCATATTAAGAATAACAGGACGGACACAACGCAGTGCATCATAGCCGTTGTGTTCTTGGTGTATTCTTCGTGTCCTTTGTATTCCGGTATCACTTTTCTGGAAAAAGCATTTTATAATCCACGTTGACCTTTCCTTTTGAAATATCGGCCAGTTTTCCTTTCATTAATTTTCGTTTAATCGGCGGGAGATAGTCGATAAATAATTTCCCTTCGATATGGTCGTGCTCATGCAAGATGACCCTTGCAGTTATCCCGGTAAAAGTTCTTGTATGGGAATCAAAATTTTCATCGCGGTACTGAATGGTAACTGTTTTCTGGCGGTATATGTCTTCCCGGATCTTGGGGATACTCAGGCAGCCTTCGTTATAGGGCCATTCAGCGCCGTGTGTTTCTACTATGTGAGCATTAATGAAAACTCCTTTAATGCCGGGCGCATCAGGATAATTAAGATCCTCATCATCCTCCTCCATATTCCGGAATATCTGTTCCGTATCGATCAAAAATAATCGGATATCTCTGTTAACCTGCGGAGCTGCCAATCCCACGCCATTGCTGTTGTACATAGTCTCCCACATATCAGCGATAAGTTTCTCAAGATTCGGATAATCCGGCAATATATCCATAGCTACTTTTCTCAGTACCGGGTGTCCGTAGGCAACGATTGGAAGGATCATTCGATTTCAGGTTAACGATTTAATCGACAAATTTACTATTATTCACGTTTATCAATGTTAGTGCTGTCTTAAATAGTCCTGCAGCAAAATAGTGGCGGCTATTTCATCCACCAGGGCCTTATTCCTCCGTTGCTTCTTTTTCAATCCCATATCAAGCATGGCTTGTGAAGCCAATTTGGATGTGAACCGTTCGTCCCACTTTTTAACAGGTATATTCGGGAAATTTTTTTCAAGCTCTTTAATACATTTCTCCACCAACGGCGTAGCATGCGTATCTGAATCATCCATGTTTTTAGGTTCCCCGATGACGATTATTTCCACCGCTTCCCTGCTTAAATAATCCTTTAGAAAAGGGATAAGCTGCCTGGATTCAACTGTAGTCAAACCGGTCGCAATGATCTGTAAAGGATCTGTGACGGCCAGGCCAGTACGTTTAAGCCCATAATCTATTGCGAGTATTCGTGGCAAAGAATTATTAATTACTGATTATTGATGAATAGATCTGCAATAACAAAGATGGCAAAAACAACGGAAGCAATACCATTAGCCGTCATAAATGCAAGATTCACCCTTTTCAGGTCATTGGGTTTAACAATTGAATGCTGGTATCCAAGCATCCCGACAAAAACAGCGACGCCGATCCAATACAACCAGCCAAAATTTCCATAATAACCGGCAATGATAATCGACGTCGCACTTAAAAGATGAAGGAACTCAGACACACGCAATGCTTTAGCTTTTCCCAGCCAGGCGGGCATCGAATATAATTTTAGCGATTTATCAAACTCTTCATCTTGTAAAGCGTAAATGATATCAAAACCGCTGACCCAGAAAATAACTGACAAGGAGAAAAGTATCGGCAAAAAATGAAACTCAGCCGTGACTGCCAAATAGGCTCCGATTGGAGCCAACGATAAGCCTAATCCAAGGATCAGGTGGCATAGGGGAGTAAATCTCTTGGTATAACTGTAACCCAATACCACCAACAAAGCGACCGGTGAAAGCAGGAAGCAAAGCCAATTGATAAAAAAGGCGCAAATAATAAATAACGCACAATTGACAATAGTAAAAAGCAGAACATTGTTTGCCCTGATTATGCCGGCCGGTATTTCCCTGATGGCAGTTCTCGGATTTTTTGCATCAAAACTTCTGTCGAGGTAGCGATTGAATGCCATTGCGGCGCTACGGGCAAAGACCATGCACAGAATAACAAGTAATAAATAAATCCCTGCTAAATATAATGGATTAGTAATGTTGAAGATTCTGGCGATAAAAAAGTCATTTGAAACAAGAACACTCTTACTATTTTCCCCCTCCGGGCCCCAGCCAACTGTTTTATTCAGGTTCCATTGTCCCACACCATAACCAACTTCGGTTTTTATAGACAGAAAAAATCCAATCAATGCAAAGGGCATTGCGAAAATGGTGTGCGAGAATTTTATCAAGGACAAATAGCTTTTTACTTTCTTCATTTTAGTCTTTTTCAGTTGATCTCCTATAACCGATTCTTGGCCGTTTGGAACCTTCACGGGGTAATTGCATCAGTTTACGTATTGCTTCAAAGACTACTTTGAACTGATGGTCGTATTTTGCCTCCATCTCATTCAGTTTTTTGGCAAGGTCTTTATTTTGTGACAAAATCTCTCGAAGTTTTACAAACGCTCTCACCACAGTAACACTTGCTTCTATTGCAACCGGAGTATTGAGAATAGCAGCTAACATTATGGTTCCATGTTCTGTAAATGAAAAAGGATTGGCCGATGAGAATCTTAATTGTTTGAGGTGGTCGCAATTTGCGACCACCCAGTCTTTTTCTTCATCTGTAAGCTGAAACAAAAAATCAGCAGGAAACCTGTCAATATTTCTTTTTACCCGTTCATTCAGTCGTTTAGTTGTTGTCCCAAAAACCAGCGCCAGGTCGGCATCCAGCATCACCCTTTTTTTCCTCAGGAACAAAATAGCCCTGTCAATTTTTTCCGCAGGAACTATGATTCTTTTTGCCATAAGAAGATTTTGAAGGTATTTTGAAGGTGGTCGCAAATTGCGACCACCTAAATGCCATTGCGTTGCAAAATACTGCAACGTGTATCTGGAAGAAGTTTATTCACCCTGTTTTCACAGCTTTTTCCTGACGAGTTCCCACAATACCACCCCCGCCGCAGTGGCAATGTTCAACGAATGTTTCATTCCCAATTGTGGTATTTCAATACACCCGTCACATAACTGAATGGTTGATTGCTCTACACCTGTCACTTCATTCCCAAAAACCACTGCAATTTTTTCTTTTGCCTCAAAATCTAAAGCCTGCAACTCATAGCTCCCTTCTGCCTGCTCCACAGCAAACACTTTATAGTTTTTAGTTCTTAATTCTTCAATTGCTTCTGTCGTCGTTTTAAAATATTTCCAGTCAATCGTTTCATCAGCTCCAAGGGCGGTTTTCTTTACTTCTTTGTGAGGGGGTTTGGCCGAGTAGCCAATTATATAAATGGCTTCAATCAAAAAAGCATCTGCTGTACGGAACACACTTCCTACATTATAGGCACTCCGGATATTTTCCAATACGACAATAATGGGAAATTTTTCAGACCGCTTGAATTCTTCCAGGGATTTACGGCCCAATTCTTCCATGCTCCTTTTTCGCATGGCGCAAATATAGCTATGGCCCGCCAGCTATGAGCTGCGAGAGAATGTTCCTGTGATGAGACTCGTAAATCGCAAACGCGATAACCCGCAGCTCGCAGCAATACGCCCGAGGCTCAATTACAAACTCAACCCCCAGTTGATCAATGAATTCACTTCTTCCCTCAATCCATTCACACGCAGATCCGAACGTTTATGCCCCAACCGGACGATTACAACTTTTTTTGAAGGAATAACAATTATATACTGGCCAAGAATTCCCCTTGCATAAAAAATATGGGAATCCGACGGGCTTATCCACCATTGATAACCATAGTCAACGCAGGGCAAACCTGATGGTTCCGGGATTTTACACGGAGTAACGGATTGTACATAATAATTAAGATCAATAATGGCATTCCCTTTCCATCGCCCGCTATCCACCATCAATTGTCCTATTCTTGCGAAGTCACGGGCATTGGAGTTGAAACAACAGAATGCTTTGTTAACACCATTTTTACTATCCTTGCTCCACAATGCAGGATGCTCGGCTCCAAGAGGTTGCCAAAGCTTTTCACTGGCGTATTGGCTTAATGATTTGCCCGTAACCTTTTCGACGATCAGGCCGAGTAACTCAGTGTCGCCGGATTTATAGTCCTGGTAGGTGCCTGGCTCTTTTTTGATCTTAACGCCCATGGCCGTTTTCTCCAGGTTGCTTCCATAATAAGCTTCTGTCGTCACAGAAAGAGGATTTGCATAGGCTTCATCCCAGTTGCTGCCACTGCTCATGGTAAGCAGGTCCTTTATTTTTAATTTGGCCGCCAACCCCTCATTGAACTCCGGCAAATAATTGCTTACCAACTCATCTACCGATTTTATTTTCCCTTCTTTGATAGCGGCGCCAACAAGCAAACTTGTAATACTCTTTGCGATGGAAAAAGAGCCGGACCAGGATGAATCGCTGTAACCGTCCCAGTATTTTTCGTATAATAGTGAATCATTTTTTATGACTACGACAGCAATGGTGCGCAATTCTTTCAACAGGCTATCTAAATCATGGGGTGCATTGATCTTATTATAATTTCCCGAAAGTGCCCAGGGCTGAGCCAATGAAGTATGTACCGTGTCATTGGAAAAAATCTTATAATCATTGATCCCGGCAAAATTATACCAGACTGCCTTGAATAAATATGTTTTGCCGCTGATAATTGCATACCCGGTGCATATAGCAAGCAGAATAAATATGAACAGGAAAAAAACTTTGATGAATTTTTTCATGCTGTTGGCTTTGAGCTGTTAAAATAACATAAATAGTTTGCCGGAAATGTTAATATCCGCGATGGTTTACTGCTTTATCACCTTTGAGACAACGTTCTTTCCAGCTACAAAATCATTGTAACAACTAAAATTAGTCAAAAAGATACTGGGCCACAAAAACGCAAAATGGGGGAATATTGTCAGGTTCTGTTGTCTTTGCTTCCTTATTTTTGTCAGCCCCCCTCGATCGGGAGAAGTAATGGCAAAGGCAACAACCAGTGACACACCTTTAATGCTACAGCATGGAGCTATCAAGAAAAAATATCCTGATGCGATATTGTTATTTCGTGTGGGCGATTTTTATGAGACATTTGGCCAGGATGCTGTTCTTGCTTCACAAATCCTTGGAATAACACTTACTAAAAGAAATAATGGCGCCGCTGCCTCATCCGACCTTGCGGGCTTTCCTCATCATGCACTGGATACCTATTTGCACAAGCTGGTAAAGGCGGGTCATCGTGTTGCTATCTGTGATCAACTGGAAGATCCAAAATTGGCAAAGGGTATTGTAAAAAGAGGTGTGACGGATTTGGTGACACCCGGAACAACCGTCAATGATAAGCTGCTCGAACACCATAGCAATAATTTTTTGGCAGCCATTCATTTTGCGGATAATGATCAATATGGCCTGGCTTTTTTAGATATATCCACGGGAGAGTTTTTAGTTGCAGAAGGTGACCGGGAATATGCTGACAAATTGCTGCAAAGTTTCAAACCTGCTGAAGTTATTTATCATCGGCACAAACAAAAACTATTTAAAGAATATTTCGGCAGTAAAATGTACACCTATGCGTTGGATGAATGGATCTTTGATAATGCCTATGCCGTTGACGTTTTATTAAAACAATTCCAGACGCACTCGATGAAAGGATTCGGGGTCGAGGACCTGAAAAACGGGTTGACAGCTGCCGGGGCCATCATACATTACTTAAGAGATACTGAGCATGCCAATCTACAGCATATTACTTCGTTGCAGCGGATAGACCGCGAAGATTTTTTGTGGATGGACCGGTTCACGATCAGGAACCTGGAATTGGTCGTTGGGAATTCAGAGGGCAACCATACGTTATTGAGCGTGCTGGACAATACCGTTTCACCCATGGGTGCCAGGTTGCTTAAGCGGTGGATCGTTTTTCCCTTAAAAGAAATAAGCAAGATCAACGAACGGCTGGACCTGGTAGAATACTTTATAAAAGGAACGGAGGTAAGAAATAAAATCTCTCAATCGATCAGGCAATGCGGCGATATCGAAAGGCTGGTCTCAAAAATTCCGCTGAAAAAAGTCAATCCAAGAGAAGTATTGCACCTCGCAAAAGGATTGAAACATGCTGAAACAATTAAGCAACTTTGTTTGAGTTCTTCGAATGAATACCTGAAACGTTTGGGTGACGCGTTGAACCCATGTCCCTATATTGCTGATAAAATATTCAAAGAGATCGTGGATAATCCGCCCGCGTTGGCCATAAAGGGGGGTATGATCAACAGCCGGGTAAGTGATGAACTGGATGAATTAAGAAAAATAGCACATAGTGGGAAAGAATATTTGGCGCAATTACAACAAAAAGAAGCGGAGATCACCGGCATATCATCGTTGAAGATCGGTTTCAACAACGTATTCGGTTACTATCTTGAAGTGACCAATTCTCATAAAAGCAAAGTACCCGATGCATGGATGCGGAAACAAACATTGACCAACGCGGAACGGTATATCACTCCAGAGTTAAAAGAATACGAAGAAAAAATAACCGGTGCCGAAGAAAAGATATTGCAGCTTGAATTACAATTGTTCGAATCGCTGTTAAACGAACTGCTTGATTACCTCGCCCCCGTTCAGAACAACGGCAATGTATTAGCTATACTGGATTGTATCATTTGTTTTACCAATAACGCTCTTCATTACCAGTATAAAAAACCACAACTGCATGATGGCGACGAGTTGGTGATCAAGGATGGCCGTCATCCTGTTATCGAACGAAATCTCCCGGTTGGCGAATTATTCATCAGTAATGATCTTGAATTGAATAAGATGGAGCAGCAGATCATTATTCTCACCGGGCCCAATATGAGCGGTAAAAGTGCATTGCTGAGGCAAACAGCCCTCATCACTTTAATGGCTCATATGGGAAGTTTTGTCCCGGCCAGTGATACAAAGATCTCGTTGACGGATAGAATATTTACAAGGGTGGGCGCATCAGATAATCTTACAGGCGGGGAATCGACGTTTATGGTAGAAATGAATGAGACGGCAAGTATCATCAACAACATCACCCCGCGCAGCCTGATCATCTTGGATGAGATCGGCCGTGGCACTTCTACCTATGATGGCATTTCAATCGCCTGGAGTATCGCAGAATACCTTCATCAATCACCCCATCAGCCAAAAACGTTATTTGCCACGCATTACCACGAATTAAATGAATTAGAAGAAAAATTTCAGCGGGTGAAGAATTATCATATCACCAATAAAGAAGTGGGAAATAAAATAATCTTTTTACGAAAACTCGCAAGGGGAGGCAGCACCCATAGCTTTGGCATTCATGTGGCGAAGATGGCCGGTATGCCGCCCTCATTAATTGAAAGAGCGAATGATATCTTAAAACAGTTGGAGAGTAAGCATGTTGATACCGGTCAAGCCGCACCCAGCGGCCAGGCTCTTAAAAACCTATCGTTACCTCAAATGCAGCTTTCCATTTTTGATGCGCATAGCGAAACATTCGAAGAAATAAGAAAGCTGCTTAATGATATTGATATTAATCGCCTCACTCCTGTGGAAGCTTTATTAAAGTTGCAGGAGATAAAAAGCAGGCTGAAGTAACCGGTCTGGCCGCTTGGAGCGGCCTGACCGGTTACAAATAGCTCAACCACCATTTATCATGTGTACTCTTATACCTGTCATACTTTCTGCAAAGTGGATATAATATGATTACAACAAACAACCAGACAGCGTAAACACCCACAAGCGGAAAACCAAGTGATGGCGGCCGGAAGAAGAAAAAGGATTCAGGACTATTGATCTCAGTTGCCGGATGCCCTTCTATAAAAAATGTAGCTACAATGAGAAGATGAATGATATAAAAATGAAGGA
>JANWHX010000134.1 GCA_025450235.1 Chitinophagaceae bacterium
CAGTTTTTCGCTGCACAACTCCTGTATCATTGGGAAAAACTCTCTTTCTTCTTTGCGAATATGCTTTTGCAGGTCCCAGCCTAATTTATCAAGGTGCGTTGCCAGGTCGCTGGCATTTTTTATTGATTCAAATGATGAGGTTAGTTGTTTGTGCTCCGCTACTAATTCGCTTCCGAGTTTATCAAGATCAGGACTGATCCCTTTTGTTTTTTTAATAACGGATTGTTCTTCCTCAGCAAAGTGTTTTACCAGGTTATCCCGGTAAAAACGGATCGCATAATCAGCTTTGCTATCCAGCTTAGTAGGTAATCCTTTATATACCGGCGCCCCTTTCTTAAGTAATTGGGCCAGAATCAATGCGCCGTGATGTTCACGTGACAATATCGCCAATGAAGAATGTCTTTTCATAATTTCTTTATAAGTCCTTACGGTTAAACTTTCGGGTCGAGAACCATAGCGGCACCAGCACCCAAAGCAACATTACACCGAATGAGAATATCACGCCGGTATAGGTTCCAAAAAAATCCTTAAAAATTGCGCCGGTATAGCCCATCATGGCAGATACATCCATCTGCAGCAGGATCATTATCCTTCCAAGGTCAACGGGGTTGAAGGCTGTTGCTCCGATCATGGGTTTTTCCAGCGGGTAATCTGCAAACTGGAACAGCAGAAACAATACCAATCCATCGAACAGAAGCGAAAAATACAACCACAGTAAAATGGCAACTCCGATACCCTTGGCTTTATCCCTTGTTTTTACTACGGCAAGCATGGCAATCGCTACAAAGATGATGCTAAGCAAAATACCCATTGCTATCATCATGAAGCCAATTGAATTCCACTGGTACACCATAATAGGGATGCCTGCCCCGATGAAAAACGCTAATGATAAGGAAGCTGCAAGACCGCTGAACGAACTTAGCCAAATGGTTTTTCTTTTCAATGGCTGGCTTACAAGCAATTCAATGAATTCAGAGCTGTTGTATGTATAGATAGTAGAAAAAATTATGCTCACCAGGGGTACAATAATGAGAATGATATTTAATAAACTCAGTAATCCTTTGCTGGTATTGTCTTCCAGACTGAACATGCTGAAAGAAGCGATGAACAGAACAACCGTATAAAGCAATATGATCCTATTGCGCAGGATATCGGTCATTACATATTTTATGATCTTATTCATTTTTGTTGATTACTCATGAAATGCGCAATGGCTTTATTCAACCTTTCTTCACCCGTATCGGTACGCAATTCTTCAATACTTTTATGAAAACAAATTTTCCCTTCCTGCATATAAATTATCTGTGTCACCAGGTCGTCCAACTCACTTAATACATGTGAAGTGATAAGAATGAGTTTGCCTTTTTCCTTTTCTGTGATGATCTTTCCTTTAAGAATTTCGGAAGCAACCGGGTCAAGTCCTGCAGTGGGCTCATCCAGTATTAATACAAAAGGATTGAATAAAAAAGCAAGTGATGCGCTTACTTTTTGCCGGGTGCCGCCGGACAACGTTCTCATTCGCTTTTTCATCAACGATTTTAAATCAAAAGCAATTACCAGATCCTCATCCAATGAAACGGTATCGCCCCGAATATCTTTCATCATATCCATTACATGGCCGATCGTCATATTATCGGGATATCTCCCGGTCTGCGGCATGTAACCTATCTGTTCACGGTATTGCCAGTGATGCAGGATATTGTTTCCATTAAACGTAATGAAGCCACTGTCCTGGACTACCATCCCCAGGATGGTTTTGATAAAAGTCGTTTTACCGCTGGCATTTGGCCCTATCAATGCAATGCATTCTCCTTTATTGCAGGTAACCGATACGTTATCCAGCGCCTTCAGCCTTCCAAACTTTTTTGAAACATTACTTGCAATGATCATACTGTTTCTTGTAGCACCAATTTAAAAAATCAATTAAAATAGTTTCTTCATCATCGGGTGTTCATCTTTCAGGTTTTCCGGTGTAATGCCGGGCAAAATTTTCTCAGTCTTATCCATTAGGGCGGTAATGAAACTCCGGAACAACAACATCGCCGGTGGATTTTTTTCCACGATCATCGAATACAAACTGACCGGCCTGTAAGGTATATCGCCTATCTTATTTTTATTAAGATCATAGCCTTCATATTTGTCCCAATAATTACCGTTGAAGTTATTTAACACCAGTGAACCATTGGTACCTACATCAAAAGTGTTGGCTATGAAAATATTTTTTCTTACTGTAACATCCATACAACTGGCCTGGATCTTCATTGCCCATCCATTATTCAGAAAACTGTTTTTCTCCATCTGTATCCTGCTGGCTCCTTCCATTAAAATGCCGGTCGTGTTTTTGCCAAACTGGTTATTCTCTATATAACTGTCGCTTATTTCTTTCAACAGTAAACCATACGATCCATCTCCCCAGTTCTCTTCAAAATAGTTATGAAACATTTTGACGTTATTGGAAAACATTACTGCGACTCCTGCGCCGTTGCTTTTAAAAATATTGGTAATGTACGCATCGTTATTAGAAAACATAAAATGCAATCCATAACGCATGTTCCCGAAAGAAGTGTTGCGCCAGATGACAGAATTAGTTACAAACTCAAAATATATACCGTCCCGGTGGCCCGAAATGCTGTTCGCAATGATTCTCATGCTATCGCCCTTCCAGCAATGAATACCATTTCCGCTTTGCTGTTCCTGTTTACTATATGCAATAAGCGTATTTTTTTCAATTGTACAATTAAGGCCATGCTGTGTGTAGATGCCAAAGAATGTGTCTTCTAAAATATTATTCCGTATTACTACGTCCCTGCAATTGTAAATTTTTATGCCGGCAAAATCTTCGATACTTGAAACTCCCGAGTGAATAATTTTAAATCCATCTACGATGACAGCGTTAGCCTTAATAGAAATAATTTCATACTGATGGTCACCGTCCAAAACAGGATGGTTTAATCCTATTAAAAAAATGGTTTTATTAATGACAAGATTTTTCTCATGATAATTACCTGCCTCAACCAAAACAGTGTCCCCGTTGACTGCAATAGCTATGGCCTGCTGCACAGATTTAACGGCCTGTTGTTTTCCTACCAGTAAGGTTTTTGCTTCGGATGTGTAAATGAAAAATAAAAGGAATGATATGGAAGTAATTCTTTTCACTGCTTTATAAGGTCGTTCCAGTTGACAGGATCGCCGGGATACAGTTGCTGAATTTTTAATAGACTATCTCTATTATCAAATGCAGCGGTGTTGCCACCCATCGGGCTTTTTAAATTCTCGCTTTTAAGCAGGGAGCATTTATTTACATTAATTAGCTGGTGATCTTTGCAAAAATTGCTGAGATAAACATTTTTTATGTCCTGCGGCTCCACGTCTTTTGTTCTCAGATAAGATACAATGCAGTGCACATCATCAAATTTATAAATCTTCCCTTTCGTTGTTATAAGCTCTGCACCGAAGCGAACATCGCTGATTGTCATTTTACAGAAGTAACAATTATCCGTACCGGTTTTGATTGGTTCAGGCCCGGAACTGCAGGATGACAGGGATATTAATAAAAGAAATGAAGCAATAGCAGGCGCTAACCTGGTCCGGGAAATATTTTTGGGGCTGCTTCGCCACACCATTATTGTGCAAAAAACTAACAAGGCACCGACGCTGACAAAAATCCATCCGCCGATATCGGGCATGGAGTAAGCACCAAAATTTAGTAGTTGCTTAAAGCCAATCAATGGGGGCTGATATGCCATACCCGGTACAATTATGGCAGCATCAGGATTCAGATTGTGGCCATAGTTATACTCCCATCTCCAAAAATCGTACATCGCCAGAACGCCAAAGCATAAAAATAAAACCAACAATAAGTATAGTAATTTCTTTCGTCCCATCACAGCCACCAATATAAACGCTGCTGCAAAAAACGCGATGATAAAAGGCAGTATGGTAAACTCCGGGAAGTCGCCAGTATGCAGAGATTTCATACCAATGTAATGATTCAACCCATTAATAATGTCTACATTACCGGCAAGTTTATCAGGATAAATCAAGAGCTTTAAACCTTCTGGATATTGTGGTGCGACAAGGTCAATTCTCCACATGGGCACGAATAAGACAGCTACCAGCGCCAAGCCGCAAATTATCAGCAGAAATCTTATCAATGGCTTCAGCTTTTGACTTTTCATTTTTAGTAGTTTACAAATTCAATAAAAAGGAACAGACTAATAGCTCATCTGTTCCCTTTATTGAAAGATCATTTTTTATCCGCACTATCTGAAGCGGGAAAATTTTTATTTGTACTGAATAACAATGGTGTATTACTGCCCGCAGGTGATACCCGTATATAACCTGACATTTCCTGGTGCAGGGCACTGCAGAAGTCGGTACAATACATTGGGAATGTTCCCACTTTGTCGGGGTTCCATTTCAATGATTGCGTTTCGCCGGGCATGATCAATAACTCTGCAGTGGAAGCGCCTTTTATGGCGAAGCCGTGCGGCACATCCCAGTCTTGTTCAATGTTGGTTATATGGAAATAAACTTCATCTCCCATTCTTATTCCTTCAATATTATCAGGAGTAAGATGAGACCGGATGGCTGTCATATACACATGTATCTTGTTTCCTTCCCGTACAACTTTTGTCGTCCCTTCACCATTTGAGAAGTATGGATTCTTATTTTCTTCCATTTTAAAAAACTTCACCGAATTGTTCCTGATCATTTCTGCAGGTATTATCTGGGCATAATGCGGTTCACCGATCGTCGGATAATCTAAGATCATTTGCATCTTATCTCCGCTGATATCATATAACTGGGCACTTTGCGACAATTCAGGGCCTGTCGGTAAAAACCGGTCTTTGGTTATTTTATTATAAGCAACCAGATATTTACCATATGGTGTTTTAGTATCTCCACCTGCAACAGTTAAGTGGCCAACAGAATAATAGGTGGGAACCCTGTCGGTTACTGTCAGATCTTTAATATTCCATTTTACCACTTCTGATGAAACAAACATAGAAGTATAAGCATAACCCTTATTGTCAAACTCTGTATGCAAAGGACCGAGGCCCGGCTTTTTCACCTCTCCATATAACACAGACTCATATTTCAAAATTGGAATACCTTCAAATTCGCCGATATAATCTTTTGCAGCAATTGCTTTTTGGATTTTGTCAAAACTAAAAACAGGGATCAATGCGGCTAACTTTCCGCTGCCTACGATGTATTCACCGGTTGGACTGACATCGCATCCATGTGGTGATTTGGGACAAGGAAAAAAATAACAGATGTCTTTTAATTCTTTAGCATCAAGTACAGTAACTTCTGTTCTAATTTCAGATGTGGCAGAATGCGTTTTGTCACTATAAACATTATGTGCATACTTGACAGCTTGCTTTCTTCCCTTTCCGGCTTTCAGGTATTCTTCTGCTTTTTTCCAATTCACTGCCATTATGAAATCCTTATCGTTTTTTGCAGAATTTTGTTCGAGAAAAGTATTTGCCTGCTCAGTATTATAGCAAGAGAAAAAAAACCAGCCATGTGATACGCCTTTACCGGCACGGCTCAGATCAAAATTAAAACCGGGGCATTGCACCTGGAAAGCAATCTCCATTTTGCCATCTTCCTTTCCCACACTGATAAAGCTGATGGTGCCTTTAAAATTTTGTTTATAGGTATTGATAGGCACATCACCGTTTTTATCATCGGGGGGTACACTGAAACGGGTGCCTGCTACAACATATTCAGTATTTTCAGTGATAAATGGTGAAGAATGGTTGCCACCACTGTTTGGCAATTCAATTATCTCCACTGTCCTGAATGTTTTCAGATCAATTCTTGCTACCCTAGGAGTATTGTTGGCATTACCAAATAGCCAACGCCCATCATATTCCCCATTGGTTTTTGAGAGTTGAACGTGATGCAAATCGTCCCAGGGCACAGATCCATGAGATGTATTAAGCATGGGCTTTGTCTCCTCACTATAACCCCAGCCTTTTTCCGGGTCAACCGCAAAAACAGGAATTACCCGGAGCAACCGGCCGGATGGTAAACCATAAACACTCATTTGTCCACTGAATCCTCCCGAGACAAAATTGTAAAACTCATCGTATTTACCGGGCGCTACATATACTTTACCTGCCGCATCGGAACTAACTGTATTACCTGCATTCTTTGGTTTACAGGCATGCATGCCAAACAATAATGCAATCGCCATCAGGCCGGTGATGGGGCTTCTAAGTTTTTTCATTTTTCTACTATTAAGTTTAAAATTTTGTTCGTGTTTGTTATTTTACTCCATCATTTTTGCGCTGGAACTCATAAATTGCTCTTGCATCTTCATCAGTCAAATTTTGATTGGGCATACGTACCAGGCATATTTCAAGCTGCGCCTGTACTTTGGGGTCCTTATCAATCATGGCATCTGGATTGGTAATAAAATTCATGATCCACTCAGGGCTATGCCTGTCTGTTACTCCTTTCCAACCGGGTCCTACTAATTTTTCCTCGGAAAGTTTATGACAGCTGCTGCACTTCACACCGTACACTTTATATCCGGCTTCAGCCATAGCGGCATCTAAGCTGGCTCCCACCTCTACTTTTGTAAATTTTCCTTCGCCACGGTGCGGATCGTAAGAGGGGTTTTCACCATCTGTTTTTTTAGCTTCCGTTGCCGGAACAGGGGTACCTTTATTTGAATCACATCCACTCCAGGTAAAGGCAAGGACGACACATCCGATTATTCCGATAATAAATAATTTTTTCATACTTCGTTTTTTTGATTTTAGAATTGACGCCACAAGATTACTATGGCTGCGAAACTTATATTATGCGTTGAATCATAAAGTGAAAAATGGGAGGACTTAATACTCTCTTAAGCAGTGAATCTGCGTTTTACTTTTCCAAATTGACGAAGTCTGGGTAATGTGCTGTTTTGAAATAGCCGGTAAGACGGAAAGACGGAAGAATTGATTTACAGATTACACTTTTCTTAGCGCCTTCCCGGCAAATCCGGACATTACTGAAGTCTGTCAGTTTCCCCAGGGCTGAAGTTTCCATTCGCCAACGCCCCCGGACCTTAGTATCGGACCTGCGATGTGTGAATTGTGTAACCTATTTCCAAAATTCTGTAACAACGGGCGGGGTTTACATTCATAGCTTTACTCCTCTTATTATCTATGTTTCAGAGATGTAAGCTTACTTTTCGCAAAACCATCTGTAAAGATGACCAGGATCATACTATCGATTACCAGCTATCATCTTATTTCATCTTCCTTTAAAACTAGCTTTGCTGATCAGTTGTTCACTTATGGCACTATCCGTAATGATTGACATTGACTTTTTACTGGCCTTTGGAGCCGCGTTCAAAAAAATATCTAAGGGTACTACTATCTTCCGGGAAGGAACAACCTGCTGTTTCTATTATCAATTAGTGAGCGGCCGCGTACGATGGGTAAATATTAATGAACAAGGAAAAGAGTTCATCCAGGTAATTATTGAACCAGGAGAATGTTTTGGAGAATTACCTTTATTCGATGATGAACTTTACGCCGCCACGGCTATTGCAGATGAAGATTCCGTGGTGATCCGTTTACACAAACCGGTTTTTAATCAGCTTATTAAAGAAAACCCGGATCTTCATTTTAAATTCAGCCGGTTACTGGCTCAAAGAGTACGTTTTAAAATAATCCTCCTGAAATCACTTGCCTGCCATGATCCTGAAATTATGATCAGGGCATTGCTGACATATCTAAAAAAAGAAAATAAGAATTTTTGCACCGATTGCAGTCAACTTAAACTGACCCGACAACAAATCGCAGATATGACCGGCCTGAGGGTAGAAACCGTGATCAGGTCTATGCGTCATATGCACGAGAAAGGTGAGTTGCTCATCGATAAAGGAAAAGTGTATTGCTGAGTTATGATTACAATCATACCGGCTGGCAACAAAAGCTTTTATTTTTAGGCCAAATCAGAGCATGGCTTCTTCTTTGCGCCGTTGGTTACACGTTTCATTTTTAAACCTGCTGATCGTTGCTTTTTTAGGAGTAATCCTTCGTTATAAAATTGCTTTTTCTCTCCCTTTTATTGATCAAAGGAATTTGCATCACGGGCACTCTCATTTTGCTTTCTTTGGCTGGATCACACAAATATTAATGGTGTTAATGGTGTATTACCTTCAATGCGAGCAAGTAGAATCTGCTTTTAGGAAATATCGTTGGTGGCTTTATTTAAACCTGTTATCTGCTTACGGAATACTTATAAGTTTTTCTCTGCAGGGATATGGAATATGGTCCATAGGTTTCATAACATTATCTACAGTTGGTTCCTATATTTTTACCTTGTTGTACTGGCGCGATCTGAATGCCTTAAAGAATAGGAAAATAAGCCACTTATGGTTCAAGTCAGCTTTGCTTTTTGCGGTTCTTTCCTCATTTGGAACTTATGCTGAAGCATATTTGATGGCCAATAAAATAGTGCATCAGAACTGGTACCTGGCTTCGGAATATTATTTCCTGCATTTTCAATATAACGGCTGGTTTTTTTTTGCAGGAATGGGTTTGCTGGTTTCAAGACTTGAAAAAATAATCGCAGCTACCCAACAACTGAAAATTATTTTCTGGCTATTCTGCCTTGCTTGTGTTCCTGCCTTTTTTTTATCAGCCTTGTGGATGCCAATACCTAAACTTATATACTGGCTGGTGATTGGATCCGCCATCGCCCAATTTGCGGGTTGGGCATTGCTCGTAAGGTTGATTCTTAAGAATAAGGCAACCATGAAATCTCACTTTACGAAAAAAAGCAGGCAGGTATTTCTTCTTTCTGCAATAGCCCTGACCATAAAACTTTTATTGCAGGTTGGTTCCACACATCCGGCATTGAGTCAATTGGCATTCGGTTTCAGGCCCATTGTCATAGGATACCTGCATCTTGTTCTATTGGGAGTGATCACCATTTTTATTCTAGGCTATATCATTTCTATGAATTTATTGAATGCGGGTAAGTATTTTATGACCGGGATTTGGATATTTGTTTCAGGTATTATTATCAATGAAATTTTTTTAATGCTCCAGGGTGTTGCCGGGATGGACTACATTATTATTCCATACATTAATGAATCACTTCTTGCTGCAGCGACTACAATGTTTAGCGGTACCCTTGTGTTTAACCTGGCCATCCGCCGGTAAATACATTAATTGGCTTCTGAACAGATTTAACAATCCCTTTTTCGAAGATGAGTTTAATCATAAATAAGACAGAATTATTGGCGCAGCTTTGTTAAAAATAAGATCAAATGAAAAATGTAGAGCAACAAAGTCTTTCGGGAATTGTCCTCGAGCGGCACCAGGTTATTCCCGTATTTGAGAAATATGGTCTCGATTATTGCTGCAGGGGCAAAAAGACATTGTCGCAGGCCTGTGCTGAAAAAAATATCAGTCTCAGTAACGTGAAAGAAGAAATACTGCTGGCCACTGAATCATCAAAGCCAATACTGCCATTCACAGAAATGAGTGCAGAGCAGCTGATCTCCTATATCCTCATTCATCATCACTTTTATGTCAAGAGTACCATACCCGCCATCATTAATCACCTCGGCAAAGTGGTTGCGAAGCATGGTGACCGGTACCCGAAGATGAGTAAGGTTCTGCAATTATTTATTGCCATTAAAGATGAACTTGAGCCGCATATGAAAAAAGAGGAGCACATCCTGTTCCCCAGGATAAGAGAAGTAGCCTCTTTGTTATTGCTGCATAAGGAGATCAATTTTGCGCCGGAGTATATCAGTGCTTCCATAGAGTTAATGGCAATAGAACATGATTATGCCGGACAATTAATGTTTGAAATCAGGGACATTACGAATAACTACACGGCTCCCGAAGATGCCTGTACTACACACAGGGTTTGCCTGGAAGAACTGAAAGCTTTTGAAACGGATCTTCATCAGCATGTCCATCTTGAAAATAATATCTTATTTCCGATGGCGGCTGCTATGATGAACATACGCTGAGCTACCCACCCTTCATCGTTTCTTTCCTAAAAGGAAAGAAAGCAGTAAATTGGTAAACATTCATTACCATTGGTGGCTCATAAATGTATTTTTCTTTTTTTCGCAATATCGTGCGCTGTTTTTTCTACCTGTGCAGCGCAGGAGATACCCCATTTTATGGAGCGGCTGACTACCAAGGAGGGCCTCAGCAGCAATAAAATAAACGACATCGCGCAAGACGACAATGGTTTTCTATGGATAGCTACTACGGATGGATTGAATCGATTCGACGGCA
>JANWHX010000135.1 GCA_025450235.1 Chitinophagaceae bacterium
AACCTTCCATTAAATGGCTTTTCTATATCCAGGAAACTCTGATGAATTATCTTCCCTTTTAATTGGGGGTAAGTGCCTAGCAAAAAATCCACTTTTTCATCATCCAATTCTACCGCAATAAAATCTATATTATCTATTTGAAGCAGGTATTTTGTCAACGCTCCTCCGCCAGGCCCGACTTCCAATAACTGTGAAAATGGCGTTTCTTGCAATGCAGCCACGATCTTCCTGCTGATGTTTTCATCTTTGAGAAAATGCTGTCCCAGTGATTTTTTCAGCGTGTACATTCCTGTAAAGATAATTTGAATTAATGAGTGTCCGCATGTATGAGCTAAGTGATGGAATTACGCTTCGGCGTAGTGCATTTAAACAAACTGCCCTCCCGTTACCGGGAAGGCAGTATGAATTCCTTGGAGAAAAAAAAGTTGTTTTATTGCAGCTTCAATATTTTTTGGGTTACCAATACTTCATTATTATTATTCTGGATTTTCAGAATGTAGATCTGTGCCGGCATTTTCTGCATATCTATCCTTATATCGCTGGTGCCGGGTCCATATATACCGGTCCGGCTATAAATGACCTTGCCCTCAATGTCGGTCAGAATTGTTTTTACCTGTGTTCTTTCTGCAGCGGATATTCTGACGTTAAGGAAATCAGAAACAGGATTAGGGTATGTTGTTATAACGGCACGTGAAGGATCATACACAATTTTTATTTCTTTACTGTAAATCGACTTTCCGTCCTTATCAAATTGTTTTACCCGGTAATAATTACTTCCTGCCTGCACTGATTGATCGATAAATTTATAGGGAGCAGAAGTAATGCGTCCCAACGTAATAAAGTTGGTTCCATCGACAGATCTTTGAAGTTCGAAATAATCATGTTGCTGGTCAGTCACTGCATCCCAGGTAAGTTCAGCTACGCCGCTGCTTATTAATTTACCTTCAAATTTTAAAAACGTAGCCGACAATGTAACCCCGGTATATGTATATTCCATAATAGTACCGGCATCTCTTGCCACATAAAACTTCAAACCGTCGGGATGAATTCTTATTCGTCTTATGCGGTTGCCATCTCCCCGGAAATAAGAGATAGTGTCCATTCCATTAGGCAGCGTTAAAACATCAGTACCTGCTGTATTGGGTTTGATCCTGTAAACTTTATCCTGCTTTAAAGAAGATATCAATATCGATTCATTCCAATCCGGTATTTTATTTTGCCAATAAAAATCAATTGAAGAACTCGCTATAGTAGGCCACTGGCTATTGTTCCCATTCGCATACAGGGCAGCCATATTCGCGGCCGATTCAAACCATGTAGAATAGATTGGATCTTTGTATGTAACCGTTGCCGAACAAAAGTTCTGCTCATCAGGATTCGTGTTCTGTCCTATCTTAAATCCGTTTACATTATCATCACAATAACCGGTCACCTGGTCCCATCCATAATTTTTTCCAGATTCTATTATATTTATTTCATCGTCGCTCCTGTCCTGTTGTTCTGAGCTATATAGCCTTGGCACACCGCTAACTGTTCCCCATGCAAGACCCTGGGCGTTGCGATGACCTAATGAATAAACATAATCGCGTGGTGTTATGGATCCTGCTGTATAAAAAGGATTATCATTAGGTACCCATGAGTCGAGCGCCCCATCTCCATCATCTTCTGTATTAATCCGCAATACCTTTCCTTCCATGACATTCACATTTTGTGCATTTTCAGTTCGGGATGTATTGGTAAGCTGACCCGCACCCATATCCCCGATAGTATAATAAAGCCGGTATTGCGTATGAGCAGCATCGGAACCTGCTTCGATGGTGGGACCAATAATCAATCTTCCTGAATTATGGTCACTGCTTCCGGGCATGTTGTCTATTATAATGACCGGGTTTGTCAATGAAGTTCCATGATAATCGTATCGAACAATTCTCGTACTGAAAACACATGTAGGTCCGGGATTCGCACAAGTACTGTTGGGTATTGCTTTGTCATAAACGAAGGCCGCGTACACCCAGGGTTTCGCGTTTCTTTCAATGGGATCTGAAGAATAAAGATTGGGATGAAGGGCCAGGCCCATCAATCCGCCCTGGGGCCGGGTACCCGAGCTAAAAGTGGAAGTATTTGCACTCAGATCTAACACCTCTGTCTTAACGGGAGTTGCGCCCAGGCTGATCCTTGATATTTTATACGATACATTTTCTGTAATCCAAAGTGAATCATTTGGACCATATACCACTTCCCAGGCATCATTTAAGCCTGATATTATGGTTCGCTTATTAAATGTTTCTGATTGGGCCGACGCATTAACGGCAATAAAAAGCAGAAGAATATGGATTGGCTTTTTCATATATAAAGGAATTGAATAATGTCAAATTATTAAATTTCCACTGCAATTCCAATGATCTGACCATTTCAGTGCCGCCTATTCGAAAATATCCCTGAAAAAATCCCGTATTATCGCGGCTATGCCCGTCTTGTTTTCTCATTGATTCAAACTAAAAGCCCGTCCACCATGGTGGAACGGGCTGTATTTGGTTCCATAGATATTTATAACTTCTGAAGCTTTACACTCTGATCGATACCCACGCCTGAAACATTCAAAAAGTAAATACCGGCAGGCAGCTTATTTAAATTGATGATCAAATTATTTCTGCCTTTCTTTAATTGAGCTTCATCCTGTAACACCTTGCGGCCGGCATTGTCTAATATCTCCCATCGCACCTGTCCATCTGACAATGCGCCTATAGTGACATTGGTTTTATCTGCCGCAGGATTAGGGAAAATGGTTATTCGTCCCGGCATATCCGCCAATGAAATAGTTACCACGTTTGAATAAGTATAATTGCCATCCCGGTCAACGATTTTCAAACGATAGTACACCAACGGAGCTGATAAGGTAACCGCATCGTTGTCGGTAAAGGAGTAATCTACCGCAACAGTAGTGTTTCCACTCGCTGCGACGGTTCCTATCTTATTATAGTTGGCGGCATCAATGCTTCTCTCAATTTCAAAATTTGCTGTGTTTACCTCGGCCGATGTTCTCCAATTGAGTAAGGCCGCATTATTATTCAATGTACCCGTAAATGAAATCATTTGCACTGGCAGCGTTGTCAGGGATACATTAGCAAAATAGAAGGTTGAAAAAGAAGTAAGGTTATTTGATTGAAGTACATATCCTGTCGTACCATGTGCCACTTTAGAAATGGCTGTCACCGCAGAAGCGGAACCCAGGAGTGCGGAAGCGCATACATCATCGTCGCTTTTAAAGATGCCAAGATTGCTTATTGTAGCTACGCCACTTGGCTGTGACAGTGAATTAACTGCAGAGCTTAAGGCATTGAATTCCGCATTCGTAATATAAAGCCGGATCCTTACTGCGGATCCCGGTTGGTTTTCCGGAGTGATAGTGATATTCCTGTCCAGGTACAAATGGCGTCCTGCATCCTCTCTTACCGTTCCGGAATTCTTGTAAAAAGATGTTCTGACAGTGTCGAGGTCATTTCCATTTGCATAGATCTCGGCGATGATATTACTGTTTGTATCTGTGATCGGCACCCATATATTAGTATTATTGTTGGCTGAATTGATCACCACCTTATTTACAGACTGACATTGACCGGCAGTTCCGGCACCAATACTTATAGATGAAGGAATATTACTTGCAAAAGGTGTGCTGCCACCCGCATTATAGCCGAGGAAAGTATATTTCTGTAAACAGCCGGCGCACCCGCTTACTATTGGATTGGTTGTGGTAGGACCGGATGTAGTGGAACTGCTGTCAATCACTGTAAAAATCGAACGACCGTCCGGTGAAATGGCAACATCCCTGAAACGGTTTATACTTCGGAACAGGGTATTCGTGTCGCTGGTATTTCCATTCGGCGCTGACCCTGTGCCCGCTGCATTCAGGTTTAATCGTAATATTCTTCCTCCTCTCAACGACCCAATTAACAGTGAGTTTTTCCAACCGGGCACCATGCTATTAGTATAGATATCAATTCCGGAGGGGGCTTCCCCTGGCCAGGCAGAATTGTCATAATTACCATTGCTAAATTGGTCATATATATATTGTATCGTGCCGGGGGTACCGATAGTTCCCATAGGGGCAGAATAAAATGTGAAGAATGGGTTCCTGTAATTAGCTGCTCCGATTGAAGTCACGCTGGCAGCCTCAGTGCTTATCAATGGTAAACTGCTTGATGCGTCTCCTGCTTTAGCGCTATTATAATTGCCATCTCCGCTAAAACCAATTACTATGGGATGGCCATAATTCTTTCCCGCCTCGAGTACATTTAACTCGTCATCGCTGAATGGGCCGTGACTGCTCCCATATAAATGACCATTTGCATAAGCAAACCCCTGGTTATTTCTTATCCCGGTAGCCCATACTGCACTTTGTGAGGCACCATTAAAAGGATTGGCGTCAGTACCCGTACCACTTGGTATCCATTTATTGTAGCTGCCCGCATCATTATCCGCATTAATCCTGAATCGTAATATTTTACCTTCATAAGCCAGTACATTTTGTGATTTGTTTAAACGACTATTGTTTCCAAACTGGCCGGCTCCCATATCTCCCTGGGCATAAAATAAATACATACTATCGCCGACAGGGGCTATGATCATTCTTCCCGAATTATGATCACTACTGCCTGGCAGCGTATCACAAAGCGCTACGGGGCTATCAAATTTATTAGTCGTTGTATTGTATGTAAACCTCACCAGCCTGTTAGTATAAAATACTCCGCCGTTGCCGGGGGCCGTACTATTATAAGTATGCACATACGCCACGAATATGAATTTTTTGGGATTAACGGGCTTCAGGAAATCAGGATGAATTGCCAGTCCCATTAATCCTCCCTGCGGGTTATTGGATGAAATATCAAACTGCGCATTAAATGGCCTGTCGCCGCTGGGCAGAAATGTACTGTTGAATGAAATGTCCAGGACTATTCTGCTACCGCCAGTAACCGGGCTAACCTTTTTTACTTTGTACCCTTTTGCTTCGGTGATCCATAAACTGTCATCAGGTCCATATGTTATTTCCCAGGGATCGCTGAGATTGCCGGATGACGATATAAGATTGGTTTGCCGGAAAACTTCATTCTTCGGACCCGCATCAATATTGATCTGTGAAAAAGAAGTAGTGGATAATAAAAAAACCAAAATCAGTAAAAAGGATAGTGCTTTTTTCATGTAAGGATAGGATTGATTAATATCAAAATAACAGAATAAAGGCAATATATGCAATCAGGTTAAGTACCCAATTTTCCTATGCAAATCCCCCTAGAATGACGTTTAAATACTGCAGTTTTTAGTGAATTATTACTATGGCCCGGAGCATAGAATTACGTTTATTTATTCATGGCATACTCATATTTGGCAAATGCAAAATCCTGCTATTATGTTTTCAGTCCAGGGTACCCGCGATCCGATATTAGCATACAAAGACCGGGGTAGTGGACAAAGCATTACCGGTAAACTTCTGCGACGATAGCAGTAAGAGTTTCCAACTACACCCGCTCAATGCCCACTCTTAGTCGGCAGGGCTTATACTAAAATCGTCATAGTAGTTGACCGACCTTGTGTTAGCAATATGGTTTATCGATCGTTCTGCAATTTGATTTTTATCATTTTTGCCACGACTTCGTTCGCTCAATGAATCCTTATATCCGCCTATGAAAAAAAATATACATAACCGTTCTTTGAATGGTGCGTTGTTTGTCTTTTTCAGCATCATTTGTTCAGTGGTTTCATTTGCACAACCTGCCAACGATGCCTGTTCAAATGCCGTAGCATTAACTTCAGGCACATCATGCGTGAATACTCCGGGTACTCTTCGGCTAAGTGGTGTAAATAGTACAGCAACAGCGGGCATATCCGCCTTTTGCGGACTGACAACATCAGCAGACGTTTGGTATTCGTTCGTTGCAAAAACAGCTTATCCAACTATTACTCTAAGTGGAATGGCGAGTGCCATGGATGACAATCCGAGACTCCAGATCTTTGGAACAAGCTCCTGTACTGTTGCCACTTTAAATGCAAACTCATTAGCTTGTGCCAGCGGTACCAATACCACTACTTTATCCATCAATACTGCTTCTGCACCGGGTGGCGCAGGATTAACTGTGGGAGCCACTTACCTTGTCAGGGTTTTTACAACGTCGGCTGTAGCGGGCACATCAAGTACCTGGAATTTCAATATCTGTGTTACCGATCAATTACCGGGGGTTATTGATTATAGTAAAAGTTATATCAATGTTACAAAAGGAACCAGTGGCGGTTCTGTTGAGCTGGGCGATATACTGGAACTCAGAGCCACATTTGTGGTAAAATCAGGTGCAGTTGATAGCCTTGCTTATTATGATACGCTATTTCGTACAAGAGGGTTTAAAATTGTCACAGGCAATATTGCTACTAAAACAAATGAAGGAAAAGCTTACAACAGTTTTACTGACGCCGTAGATACTGATCCCGGTGATTTCCGGGTGACCGGGTTGGATACAGCGATCCGTATCAATATTGGCTCAGGAGCGGGCGGCAGTGCAAGAGGTAAAATAAGAAATACATCACGTCCTTCTTTTTATGGAAGCACGTGTATTATAATGGCTACCTACCGTGTGCAGGTATATGCGGCGTATGGAACTAAAATAAAATGGGGAGGAGGCAAATTCACTTATCGGGATACTATGACTGGTGTTCTTAGTTCTATTATTTTTAAAAATGATAGCCTGATGGTTTATAACAGCCCGGGATTATGTCCTAATGCTGTTTCTGCTACTAATGCCGTCGGTGTAGAATCGAACGGTACATTCGGAATACCGGCTACCGGATCCCCTTTGGCCCGCAACCGCGGTACATCCACTTTTGTTCCAGGCTATATATATAATTCTTTCTCCAGCACTGGCGGCCCGCAGGATTATTATTATGGGATAGCCAATAACACCAGTGCAAGTTTTTCGATTTCGCAGACCTTGTCTAAGCCAGATGTAGGTTCCCCTAATTTCAGGGTTTTTGCGTTATGGGATATAATCGGGGATCATACTGGCGCCGCCAATTCAGCAAAAGGTAACATTCCCTGTGATACCACAAAAGCTGTCAGCGCAACAAACCCATGCGGATACATGCTGGTAATCAATTCGGCCTTTAAAACAGATACTGCATTTCAATATACGGTAACCAATTTATGTCCCAATACGTATTATGAGATTTCAGCCTGGGTAAGAAATATATGTTATCGCTGCGGTTGTGATTCTGCAGGCAGAGGCTCGGGAAGTGCTGGTTATATTCCGTTTGCAACGGGTGATTCTTCAGGAGTACAACCCAATCTTGCATTTGAGATTAATGGAACAGACTATTATACCACAGGTAACATTCAATACTTTGGTACAGACAAGGTAGCACCGCGTGACACTACTTCACAACGGTCAGATACATTAAACAGGTGGGTGAAAAGAGGATTTACTTATTTGACCGGCGCCTCACAAAGCTCTTTTACGCTGACCATTCGTAACAATGCTCCCGGTGGTGGTGGAAATGACTGGGCAATAGATGACATAGCTGTTGCTACCTGTTTGCCGAATATGAGATATTCTCCTTCGTTGAGTCCCACTGTGTGCCGGTTAAACCCACTTACCATTTTTGATACTGTAAGATCATATTTCAATAACTATGTTTACTATAAATGGCAAAGAAGTATCAACAATGGTTCTACCTGGACTGATGCCACCGGATCTCTTGGCCCCGCCTCTTCCGCATGGAATGGTTCTGCATGGGAATATGTCACCGCATATACTATTCCCCCGGCAAATGCTGACACATCAGACAGCGGTGATCTTTACCGGGTAGTGGTGGCCACCACCTCTTCCAATCTTGCCAACAGCGACTGTTTATTTACCGATGGTATCAGTATTATTAGCCTCAGTGTGATAGATTGCGGTACACCATTGAAATCCGAATTCCTTTCTTTCAATGGCAAACTGGTGTCTGATGCCGGCAAACTTTCCTGGATAACATCTAAGGAAGACGAGTCGCTGCTATTCACTGTCGAACGAAGCAGTGATGGGGGCAGTTTTTCAATAGCGGGTACTGTCAGCAGCCATAATAATTATTCTTCCGACGTTAACTATTATACTTTCACTGACCCACTGGCTGTAACGGGCAAGGCTTTTTACCGGCTGGTGATCATCGACCAGGCAGGGACAAAAAAATATTCCCATACTCTCCAATTAAACAGGAAGAGCGATGAAGGGTTCGGTGTAACAAATATTATAAACCCATTTTTTTATTCTATCGAATTTGATGTGGTGTCATTAACCGACTCAAAAATTGAAGTTGATTTGATTGATATGTATGGAAAGACTGTTCAACGAAACACTTATCTGATACATTCCGGCGTCACCGCGCTAAGTTTACCAACTGAAACACTCTCAACAGGCACTTATATTTTCCGTGTTAAGAATGGCAACACAACTATTATCAGGAAATTGCTCAAAAAGAAATTCTAAATACAGGTAGTTAAAATAAAAATGCCACCCGCGCGGCGGGTGGCATTTTTATAGATATTGATACTATTGTTTGACTATTTTTTGGACTGATAAAGAAGTATTATCACTCTTCGACACTTTGATAATGTAGGTCTGGGAAGGCCAGTCCCCCACACTGATCTTTGTCTCTTTGATGCTTCCACCAACCGTCATTTGTTTTGAATAAACTGTTTTTCCGGAAAGATCAGTTACCCGGATCGTCACCCTTTCTGGTTGTTCAGTGTTGAAGCGGAGCGTAACATCTTCTTTTGCCGGGTTGGGATAAACGGACATCACAAAGCTTGAAGGATCATAGTTGATCTTAACAATGTTGCTGTAAGTAACAGTTCCATCCCTGTCTACCTGTTTAACCCTGTAATAATTATTTCCAAAAGAAGGGTTGGCGTCAATTTTCCAATAAGGTGCTGACGAAGGCCCTTTGCCAATAGAACTAAAGCTTGTCCCGTTGGTTGATTTTTCTATTTCAAAATAATCATGTTGTTCATCAGTGGCTGCATCCCAGTCAAGACGTATTGTTTTGTCGGGCGTTAATGTGCCGGTAAAACTTATAAAATGTACAGGAAGGGTTATCAATGCCACCGTACTCTTAATAATTTTCAAATTATCGATATAAAACCCATCATCTCTTTCATCAGCAAAACTTGTCGGATCGGTGTCAGAAACAAAGACGAATCTTATACGTACTGCCGCACTTCCATTGGCGGCACTCAGATCAAACAATTCATGCGTCCAGTTTTCGCGGATACCGGTTAATGAATGCTGCCCGTTGATTGTAGCACCATCCAATGTACCCGGTTCCTGGACCGTAGTGGTTCCGGCAACAACGACCCATGTTCCATTGAGGCCATCAGTGCTGTTGGTAGAATATTCCACCCGGAGCCTATCCCTGAAATTCTCGGCGCGGTGTCTTACCCAGAAACTCAGATATGTCGCAGTCGCATTGCCTAAATCCATTGTATTTATGTAATGCGCCCTCCGTGTCGTTGACGTAGTATAATTTGTTGCGGCTGCAGGCGATTCTGACATTGCTCTGCCTGCACCATTGTAACCCGTTCCTGCAGTTGTTACACCCCAGCCTGATGCCCCTGCCCCGGTGAAAGTTGTGGACCATTGGCCGAAGCCACTTTCAAAATCATCGGTTAATAATTGGACAGGGTTATAAAACTTCACAATTGTATCGGTATACGTATAGCCGCCAGTCTGCACACGCCATACAAATTTTATTCGTTGTCCGTTAGTCATCGCCGCAGGCAATGTATAACTGATACTACCATTGTATACATCATAATAGTTGGTTAAAGTATTCACAGTAACCGGTGCACCAACTGAAGAGATATTCTGTAATGGCACTAATGTCACCGTTACCGGCGCATTAGCCAATCCAATTCTTTTTATAGAAAAGCTGAGATTGCCGGACAAGGAGCTCACAGCAATATCACTTGCATCCTGCAGATCAACGTAGGATCCGGCAGAATATGCTAATTGAAGATTCTGGTAACACATTCCCTGGCATAAATTAATAATCTCACCTGCCGGGGCCCAGAAACTTCCATTTGTACCGCCGGTACCGCCACCTGCTCCACCTTCGCCAGTCATGCCATATACAGTACCTTTTGTTCCGGTACCAATATCTCCAAGTAACATCCAGTCTTTAAAGCCACCAGCTACTTCATAGCCAAGTGCGCCATAACTATCGTTGGCACGCATGCCATTGTATTGCCCCATTAAGGCGGGGATACAAGTATAAAACTGTTGTTGTGGTGTCGTCATAGTATGAAGACTTCTCCTGCCAAAAGGCAAGGAGTAATAAGGGCCGAATGCATGTTGATCAAATGCAACAACAAAATTCTTGGTGATCACCAGGTTTCTTATAGCCTGGGTTTCAGGTTCCGAAAAAGCCCCGGTACCCCAATAAGTAGCATCGCTTGTATTAGTTGATCCGCAACTTGATGGCGGACCCAGGATAGGTGCACTACAGTTTCCCCAGTCAATACCCCAATTCCTATTAAGATCTACACCTTTCTGATCTCCGGCAGGCGGATCGTCAACGCCAACATTTCTCCTGTTTTTTCGCTGGCCCGTTCCCACACCGCCATTAAGACGGTTATATTCCCATCCGTCCGGATTCATACAGGGTATAATATAAAATTCACGGTTATCAACAAGGTCTATGATTTTCTGGTTACCCGCCGCATATTCTTCGCACAAATACTGCATAAAAAAGATCATGCTGGCGCCCGTAATAGCTTCACGAGCGTGTTGCAGACCGACATACAATACATCCGGTTCAGTTGCATCTTGGGGCGTCGCTACATTATCTGAAATTTTTATGCACCATATATCACGGCCTTCTATAGACAATCCCAAAGAAGTTTTTTGAACAATGGTAGGATAGGCTGTTGCAAGGGCAGTCATGGCGGTGTTCATTTGAGCAAAGCTATAGTACCCACCAAAAGTTCCCTGCACAACAAAGGCTGCTGGTTTTTTGATCATACTATCTAAGATACTGCCACTTTGCTCGTAGGCAACCCGGCCAGAGGAAGTCAGGCCAGAAGCTACTTTCCTATAGTACTGCCGATTCAATTCATTGACGTGTTTGGCTACGTCATCTACCAGGATTTCATACCTGTAGCCGGTCCCTTTTAACCTTTTTATATCTCCCTGGTTTATCTCGGCGATAAATCCTCCGTCTTGTTCAAAATAATAGTGATCCAGCTGAAGCAGTCCTACTAATTCCGCCCTTTTTGATTCATCATTCGGCGGATAGATCTTTACAGTGCTGTATTTGTCCTGGCTAAATGCCAGTTGACAGCATAACAATGCTAATACGAGGGCTAAGGTGGTTTTTTTCATAAAAATCGGATTTTGCGAAAAGCCTTGGATATAGACTTGGTTTTATTTTTTATCTTCTTACAATTAATTTTTTGCTCACGGTTCCTTCATTTGTACTAATTAATAACGAGTAGCTGCCGGCGGGCCATGATTGGACCGGTAATTCAACTGTGTTATTGCCCGTGGTAAGCTCCACTTTGCGGAAGTAAACCTCGGCGCCTCTTGCATCCACTGCCAGGATACTTACAGCCTTGCCAGAAACACCATTCATGATCTTGATGGCTGCGTTGTTGATTGCAGGATTCGGAGATACAACGATTGACGATGAAAGATCCGTGATCTTAACCGTTCTTACTTCGCTGAAGTTGCTTCGTCCATCTGCTTCTTTTATTTTCAACCGGTAACGTGAGGTTCCTTTGTATGGATTTTTATCTATCAATTGATATTGGTGCAGACCTCCGGATTTTGCTGCCGGCACAAAATCCACATATTCCCAGTCGGAACCACTGCGGTTACGTTCTACTTCATATCCGCTAATATTGACTTCCTCACTGGCCGACCAGTCGAGTTTTACTTTTGAGTTGTTGACAGCTTTTGCATCAAATGAGATCAGGGTAACGGGTAATATCGTAGTACTGACAACCACCCGGTAATCTTCTGTTTCTCCATTATCAAACCAACCGGTTGCGTTAGAAGTTGTCATACCATTGGTGGTCGACGTCATACGAATACGCAAATACGTAAATGACCCGCTCGTCAATGGTGAGGTAATGCCTGCCCAGTTCAGCCAGGGGCTTTGAATTGATGTGCTTGAGGGCACCGAAATTATAGCCGACGCCTCAGCTGCATCAAATACTCCATTGCCATTCCAGTCAAGCCAACCAATTAGCCTCGCATTGGCTCCTGTATGGTTATAAACAGAAACCTGGACCTGGTAGATGGATGACAATGGATTAAAAATGGTAACTGTGCTGACACCATCTTCATCCGATCCGTCTGCGTCGGCAAGGGCTGACGAAGTTTTGTCCCATTCCCTGTCAAACGCAGCACCTATACGTAAGGTCGTGTCTCTTTCATTTACTGCCGGTGATAAAGGATTAGGATCATATGTGGCAGGAGCATCGCCAAAATCACATAGAGGACGATATGCTTCGGAACAATCACCCCAGCTTCCAATAGGGAAGGTGGGTCCGGGCATTTCAGACACAAGCCTATTCTGGGCATTATTTACAGTTCCATTATAGTTATAAGGCACAATAAATCCTCCTATGTTTTGCGCACTGCTTGAACGGGTAGGTAATCCTCCCATATTGTACACATTCTCGTTCCAGTCAATAGCTACCTGTTTAGGCCCGATGTTGCCCGGTCCACTTGGAGCAAACTGAGCTCGCTGTCCTGTCATCATATTGAAATGATAGTACATGGAGTCAAGATTAGCTGTTCCTGCACCGGCGCCATCAAAATCGTACATCATTCCACCATTGGTTACCCCGATATCGCTCCAGTCATGAATAAGCCTGTCATTTCCGGAGATGTTACTGTCAACCTTTGTGGCGTATACCTGGCTGGCACGTAGCGGATTTTGTGAAGGATCGAGGTCGATTCTCCAGACTGTATTTTCTCTTCCTGATGTCCTTGAAGAATTAGACGCTTCCACACCGAAATACAAAGAACCATTCCAGAAACTGGCCGAACCCGAAGTAACACCGGGATCATAGGTAGGGATATTCAATGGGGCTACATTTACATCGGCAACCCACGTACTGATCGTTTCGTTGTCGACACTGTATTTATATATTGTCTGTGTAGTAATTGGGCTGGCAGTCAAGCTATAGGTATAATATAAAGTCCTGTTATAAGGATCATAAGCCATCCCGTTCATATTAGTATGGCCCGGATCTGTAAATAATGTCTTTGCTCTGCCTGTCGCGGGATCAAGCATGTAGAATTCATTATCTCTTACGGTTAGAATATATGAAGGCATGCCAGTGAACGGCTGGCTGATATTTCTGTAACCGGATGGAAAACTGCCTGTAACGCATGCGTTGATGTCACCAAGCCAAACATCGCCTGTTGCGTTATTCATGACGATCGTAACTTGACTTACAGGTCCAACCACCGCCACGTTGACTGTTCCGCGATTATCATTATCCGCATAAGCGGCTCCGGGAGCATTTACATTCACCGTTGTGGTCCCGGAATTAATAATATTGATCGCAGATAAAATATTGGCTTTTACTACAGTTATTACCTGGGCAACTCCCAAAGCATCCCTTGCTGTTATAGTAAACCGTTGGTTATTATCGATATCAAACAAAGAAAACCTGAAATTCATTACATCGCTATCACTGGTCACCCGGATCGTAGTATTGGCCGCATTGGTTGTGGTAAACTGCACATCTGAACCCGGTGTCGCAAAGCTCAATGCATCGGCAGTGTTTGTATAATTCTCTCCGTTAAGTGTGATGTTGGCATTTGGAGACATTGTAAAGTTGATTCTCCGGGTGCCCATGGAGAAATTCTGGTTGTAAGGCGTTATTCCTGAGACATAAAATGGGGTATAATTAGTCGCATCGTTGGACGGCAGAAAATCCAGGTAATCCCAGTTTAATTGTGTTTGAGTATAGCCAATCAAACACTGCGCTGATGATTGCTGCACAATCATCATACAACATACACATACGATACCCAGGGTGGAGTAAAATTTTTTCATGGTACGGACTTTTAAAACTCGATTTTCATAAGATACTTGGTTCCTCAGGGGACTAACCACAGATTACATCGATCCCGGCATCTGCTGCGCAAATGACCGATCACTGATATGCAAGCTGAAATGGGAGATTTAAAAACTGAAACCGGATGGCATGCTGCTGGTATAAAAGTGTCAATGGCAGCAGTTTCAATTTCATAGGCATAGTGTCTAAATCTCTTAGGTTTTCCCAGTTCAAAAATTAGAGTTTTTACTTAGAAATACAACCAAATAGTATATTTTCATTATTGATATCGTAGAAATTCACCTAGTCCTCAGTAATTATAACCACTTAGCCGGCCTAAATATCATCCTTAGGGAAAATCACTAATTTTATCTTTAATAAAAATCAATTATGACCCCTTCCAAACCCGTAATCGGTATTTCCTGCGGAGACCTTAATGGCATTGGTATAGAGCTGATCATCAAAACATTTTCAGATAATCGTATCCTTGAACTTTGTACTCCTGTTGTTTTTGCTTCCAATAAGGTGATCAATTTTTACCGGAAGTCAATGCCCGAGATCAATTTCAATTACCAGAATATAAAAGACTTTACGCGGTTAAATATTAAGCAGATCAATTTGTTTAATTGCTGGGAAGAAGAAACGGTGATCACCCCGGGCCAATTAACCGAGTCTGCAGGCAAGTATGCTGTATTATCATTACAAACTGCGGCAGCCGCATTAAAACAAAAACAAATTGATGGCCTTGTGACAGCGCCTATCAATAAGAAAAATATACAGTCAGCAGACTTCAATTTCAGCGGTCACACGCCCTATCTTAAGAATTTTTTTGCAGTGAATGACGTCGTGATGGTCTTATGTGCCGGTAATTTCAGGGTAGCGTTGGTAACCGAACATGTTCCTGTAAGTGATATCACAAAAAATATAACTAAAGAGATCATCGTCAGCAAACTCGGTATCCTCAATAAAAGCCTGCAAAGAGATTTTAGTATTGATAAACCACGCATTGCCGTTTTAGCGCTGAATCCGCACGCTGGCGATGAAGGACTGATCGGAAATGAAGAAGAAACGATCATTAAACCGGCCATCAGGGAAGCAAAAAATAATAACATCCTGGCGGTAGGACCTTATAGCGCCGATGCGTTCTTTGCCAGGAGACATTATGAAAAATTCGATGCCGTGTTAGCCATGTATCACGACCAGGGACTTATTCCCTTCAAATCACTGGCATTAAGTGAAGGGGTGAATTTTACTGCCGGCTTATCGGCTGTAAGAACTTCTCCCGATCATGGAGTCGCATTTGACATTGCAGGTAAAAATAAAGCAGACACTTCTTCGTTTATAGCTTCGGTATTCGAATGTATAGACATCATCCACCGCAGAAATGGTTATGACGAAAACAGGGCGAACCCTGTTCGCAAGATAACGGCAGAATCCTTTGCCCGGATGGAAGATGAAGAAATCAAAGAAAACTAAATCATTCGCATAGTTTAATTTTGTGATAGTTCTTTTTCGTTAACAAGGCCCTGGTTTGATGGGGCAACAAGTACATGTCACCAGTCCGCCCAGATTAACTAATACAGTCTTATTTTTATGAGAAACCCGCTTCTTTGTTTTGTATTGCTCGTGTCAATTAGTTCTTTAGCTCAAACCGGGCAATCGGTCACCCTCTCAGGGAAAATTACCAATGCGAGATCTCTTCCTGTTCCCGGCGCCTCGATTTACTTATTAAACGGCAACGAAGGAACCGTTACGGATGAACAGGGAAATTTTAGCCTTAAAAACTTACTCAGCGGCAATTATGTTTTACAGGTCTCTGCTGTTGGTTACGTGACTATCTATAAAGACATCATGGCAAAGGAAGGATCAATTGGATCGTTGAATATTCAGCTGATGGATGCAGGGCTCCAGCTGGATGCCGTGGTAGTAAGTGCGCAAAAAACCGATGAGCTGCTGCAAAGAGTTCCTTTTAGCATTACAGCGATTTCTGGCAGGCAGGTTCAGCAATACCGTTTGTGGAACAATAATGAATTAACAGCTATTGTACCTAACCTTTATTCATCCAACTCCGGGGATGACAGGAACGTCACTTCTATTCGTGGCATTACAACCACCTCTTATGATCCCGCTGTGGCAACTTACATCGACGGCGTAAACCAGTTTAGCCTGGATACGTATATTTCCAGCTTATTTGATGTGGAACGGATCGAGGTTTTAAGAGGGCCGCAAGGGACGTTGTACGGCAGAAACGCGATGGGAGGTGTGATCAACATCATTACCAGACAACCTTCGAATTCGGCAAATGGATTTGCCGAAATAAACATTGGAAATCATAATCAGCAACGATATACGCTTGGCCTTCGTGCCCCCCTGGTGAAAGATAAACTTTTCATCGGGGTCGCAGGTTTATATGATACGCGGGATGGTTTCTATACCAACGAATTCAATAATACCAGTTTTGATAAACAGAATAATTATACCGGAAATTATTATCTGAAATTTATCGCCAATACAAAATGGGCTTTTATAGTCAATGTAAAACACCGTATCAATCGTAATAATGGTGCTTTCACTCTTGTCAACGGAGTGGATGAGGCCTTTAATAA
>JANWHX010000136.1 GCA_025450235.1 Chitinophagaceae bacterium
AATGAATGAGTTACATCCATTACAACAGGTACGTTAAACTCCCGCATCCAGGGAATATTCCTGTAGTCGACGACAAGATCCTGGTAACCGAAGGTTGTTCCTCTTTCTGTCAGAATGATCTTATTGTTTCCTGCCTTCTGAATTTTCTCTACCGCAAATTTCATCGCCGGGCCGCTGAGGAATTGCCCTTTTTTCACATTCACAATCTTTCCGGTTTCGGCTGCCGCAACTAATAAATCAGTTTGACGACAAAGAAATGCCGGTATTTGTAATATATCAACATATTTTGCCGCTATTGCTGCTTCTTCATGTGCATGTATGTCGGAGGTGGCGGGCAATTTATATTTATCACTTACTTTCTTAACCAATGTCAGCGCTTTTTCATCACCAATACCTGTGAAAGATGAACTGCTTGTACGGTTAGCTTTACGATAAGAAGCTTTAAAGACATAAGGAATGCCCAGGTTTTTGCAGATGCCCGAGACTTTATCGGCTATTTGCATAATGATCTCTTCCGTTTCAACCACGCAGGGACCTGCTATGAGAAAGAAATTTTTTTCGTCGTATGATTGGCCGGCAAACAGATCTTTCAAAAATTTTTGCATGGCCCAAAGATAAGAGCCAATATGATGTGTTACCCAATCGCTCTCACAAACTCCTTTTTCTTCCGCGACTGCGAACTGCGAACTGCCAACTGCCGACTGCCGGATTGAGATCACCCGTTTTTCTTTAGGTTTGCAGGATTATGCAAAAAGATAAAATCCTCGTCATCGGTGCATCAGGACAGATAGGAGTGGAGCTTACTCTTGGGCTCCGAAAGATCTATGGCAACGCAAATGTGGTTGCTTCAGATCTTCGTGAAGAAAATGATCTGTTGAAGGGAACAGGACCCTACGTTAGTCTCGATGTAATGAATAAAGAGATGCTTCATGTGCAGGTGATCCGCCAGAACATTACGCAGATATATTTACTGGCTGCTATCCTTTCCGCAACAGGGGAAAAAAACCCCGGCCTCGCCTGGCATCTCAATATGCAGGGATTATTGAATGTAATGGACATTGCAAGGGAAGAAAAATTGCAGAAGGTTTACTGGCCATCATCTATCGCTGTGTTTGGCCCCACCTCTCCCAAAAAGAACTGTCCGCAACAAACCATCATTGAACCCATAACGGTATATGGTATCAGTAAATACGCAGGTGAATTCTGGTGCAATTATTTTCATCGGCGGTTTGGCGTGGATGTGCGCAGCCTGCGTTATCCCGGATTAATTTCCTATAAATCGGCACCCGGCGGGGGCACAACCGACTATGCAATCGAAATTTTTCATGAGGCATTAGAAGAAAAAAAGTATCAATGTTTCCTGAATGAAGATACGTACCTGCCAATGATGTATATGGCCGATGCGATCCGTGCTACGATTGAATTAATGGAAGCACCGGCTGACAAGATCACCGTAAGGACGTCGTATAATCTTTCCGGCATGAGTTTTTCTCCAAAAGACATTGCGGCGGAAATAAAAAAGCATATTCCGGAATTTACTGTTACTTATAAATCGGATTACCGGCAGGCGATAGCGGATAGCTGGCCACAAAGTATTGATGATAGCGTATCAAGAAAGGACTGGGGATGGAAAGAAGAGTATGATCTCGCGGCGATGACAAAGGATATGCTGGACAATTTGAGGAAGCAATAGGCAAAAGGCAATAGGCAAAAGGCAAAAGGCAAAAGGCAAAAGGCAAAAGGCAAAAGGCAAAAGGCAAAGGAAGTACCTGCAAGATAGCTGCATTTGGGCTAATAATTAGGTTGAACAATGGTACCGGGATTTTGATTCACTCAATGGCAATTAAGGAGGTCACCGCACAGCTGTGAATTTATCAAATGATTGTAATGGAAGCTCTTTAACTATAACATTAGTCACTTGCGCCCTTGGCGGGCCGGACCAGCACCATTTTACCAACTGTTCAATTTGTTCCGCGGTACCGGTAGCGATTATTTCCACCGTGTCATCGGGTTTATTTCGTACCTGGCCCTTTATGTTCAATGCCGTTGCCAGTTCTTTTGTGCTTTGCCGGTAAAACACCCCCTGAACTATTCCTGATACGGTGATGGAAACGGTCTTTAGCATTTTCAGAATTGAATCAGGTTCACGATTTCTTCCAGGTAGTGTTGATCGGTCAAGTCGAATCGGTCCGGCTCTTCGCTGTCAACATCCAATACCGCCACTACTTCTGCGTTTCGAATGATCGGTACAACGATCTCTGATTTGGAGAGACTGCTGCACGCAATATGACCCGGGAATTTTTCAACGTCGGGAACAATAATTGTCCTTGCTTCAGCCCAGCTCGTACCACAAACGCCTTTACCTTTCTTGATTCTTGTACATGCAACCGGCCCCTGGAACGGACCGACCACGAGCTCATTATTTTTTACTATGTAAAAACCAACCCATAGCCAGCCGAATTGTTCCTTTAATGCAGCTGCAAGATTGGCCAGGTTAGCTACAAGGTCCGTTTCTCCGTCCAATAGTCCCTTGACTTGAGGAATTAACGATTGGTATTGTTCTGTTTTATTGCCTTTAATGATGGTTAGATCTTCTGCCATCCCACAAAGATACATCGCGGGGTAAACTTGATAATTCGCGATGATTTCTTTTCAAAAAAAAGTCCCGCCTTTGGCGGGACATACCCTATAACGAAGAAAAAAGAAACCATCGTTGTTATCGGCCAGGCCGGTATGAGCATCACAATTCTCTATGACAACCGGCCGGACCGAAGAAGTTATTGAATCGTCAGTTTTTTTACATCTGTGAAATCACCAACCTGTATCCTGTAATAATAAATACCTCTTGTCAGCGAGCCCGTATTGAAACTGATAGCATGAGTACCGGCCTCTTTAGAACCGCTCACTAACACTTTCACGGCTCTTCCACTAATATCAAACAATGAAAGTTTTACCTGGCCCGTCTGCGGAAGAGTATATTGTATCGTCGTCTCATTTCTGAATGGATTGGGATAGTTTTGTCCCAATGCATATTCTCCTTTGCCATTGATCACCACCGAAACAATTACCGAATATTTAGAATGATCGTCTATATCAATTTGTTTTAACCT
Source organism: Chitinophagaceae bacterium (assembly GCA_025450235.1). GTDB lineage: Bacteria > Bacteroidota > Bacteroidia > Chitinophagales > Chitinophagaceae > VBAT01. Next base: position 3,111 of record JANWHX010000136.1, read on the forward strand.
GTAATAGTATCGACGTGTTTCGAGGTTGTTATCTGCGTAAGTATAGTTTTTTACAAAGCTGCTGTTACCTGCTCCGGCTACGAAACCGATAGTTGTCCAGTTAACGCCATCACTGCTACGCTGCACATCGAAGCCACGATTATTCGTCTCCGAAGAAGTTGTCCAGCTAAGAGTTACCTTTTTCCCTTGTGAAGTAGCGGAGAGATTGAGCAGGCTTACAGGTAAGGTACTTGAAATGTTAACGCTGCTATTTGCAACAAAGGGGCTGACTAAAATGGAACTTCCGATCCTCCTTGCATTTGTATTATTGAATGGAGGATTTCTGCGTAAAGTTAAGGGCGTCGTTGTATTCGCACCTCCTATCACCTCGAAGGTTACTGCCAGGATATCAAAATCAGCATTTGGAAAATTACTGGCTGCGGCAGCTGCATAACTGATCTGCCCGTTAGCGTTTATGTTGGTATAGGGTGCGGCCTCAACCGGTATAGGTTTTGACGAGAATGCAGCAACGACAGGTTGTTCAGTAATAGAAGTTACTTTGAGTTTTGTTTTATCAAACGTCAGATACACTTCTATAGCATCGAGGATAGATGTTGCCGGGGAAGAAGTAAAATCGAGTTTTACCATAACATTAAAACTTGACCCTGCAGCCGCTGTTATAGCCGTTGGCTGTATTATAATATTAGCCGTGTTTTGAGCTGATACATTATTCATACCCAGGAATGAAAGAAGTATGAAAGAAAATAGGGTCATTCTTTTAAAATATCCCGATGGACATCTTAAAAGTGCAATAAGTGAAGTTGTTTTCATTTGTTTTCTTTTAGCGTTAGGGAATTAATATATACGAATTAAATATTTTAAGGGTTAAACCAACCACCCTGGTTAAAATTGCTTACTAATAACGAAATATCAGCCAGCGTTACGTAGCCGTCGTTATCAAGATCGGCGTTAGCTTCAACACCCGGATCTCCGACAGTTTGATTAAAGCTGTTTACCAGTATGGAAATATCGGCCAGGGTGACATAGTTATCATTATCCACATCTCCTTCCAGCAGTATACCAAAATTTATATTGTTGCTGCCTGCAGCGAGCACCTGGCCATTGATACCATTTCTCATTGTATGACTGTTTTTAACCCCGATGTTGTATGTGCCTGCAGGAATACCACTGATAATGAATTGCCCGTTCTGATCAATTGTAACATTATATGTATACACGGGTTCAGGATTACCGGTTGTATAAAGCTCAACCTGTACCGGCACCTGCCACTGCGCATCGGGAGCAGCCGGCCTTCCTTGTAGGGTAATCGTTCCTGTAAGTGTTGCAGTTACATTTCCATAGGTGGCTGTATAATTGCCGGTTATTGACGCATCAAAAAAGGCGTATTCAATTCCTTTGATCGTTTCCAAATTGAAATTAATTGGTGCGCCTGCGCGGGTAATAAGGGTCAGGGCATTTGAACCGGAATGAGAAGGCAACATGCCACGGAGGTTAGTAGATCCGGTTGCTGCCGTTACTTTAAAGCTCAAAATATTTCCTGTCCATGATATACCACTGAAAGATGAATTATTGCGGCCATCAATCCATGTCAGCATTTGTTTTGCTGAAACAACCGGTATTTGATGGGCTAAAGCTGAATTGATAATAGCCGTCGAGCCTTGATGACTAACGACGTCTGTGTGCATATTCGCAGTGAACACGCCATAATAACCTTCCGGTCCTGTTGCCTTATCAAGCAGAGCATTGCAAAAATTGGCAACTTCGATTTCCGATTCATCAGTCATTTGAGTGGGAGCCTGGTAAACATTGATCATCGAACCGTCAGTATCCGCAAATCGCATCGGCATGCCGGAGCCGGTGAACATGCCTGGACGGTTAAGTACCCACGAACCCGGCCAGTAGTAATAATTTACATCCAGTCTTATTCCATGATTTGATTCTGTTTTAGCATGGGTGGCCCAATCGCTCCATACAAGACAATGGGTCCGGTTTGTGACCGGCGCGGAAGCACCGGGATATAGATCTGCGAAACTTCCTAATTGACTTGCAAAGCTGTTTTCCAATGTAGTGGCTGTGAAATCTCCGCATTCAGTAGAAGGATGCAACGCAATCTCAAATCCCTTGTTCTGGAACGAAACCACCTGTGAATCGGAAATTGGTGTACCCGCATAGATATAAGATGTACCTCTTATGGCTGTCCAATTAATAACGTCAGCCGCTGTGTTGGGACCAAGTGTCAGGTAATGATTGAAACGACCCGTGGTTCCATTATGGGAATGGTCATCACCAGTCATTACTATTGCAGCTTTCAATGACCTTGGCAGATACCAGAATCTCGGTAATGGCTTACGGTGGAGATTGTTCTGAATAATAATATTAGCCAGCAATCTTTGCTGTTCGTCTGCCTGGGGAATATCAATTTTATCAAAATCAACCCAGTCAGCGCCGGAATCTTCAGGTAAACCATAAAACAGTTCGTTTGAGCGTATGGGTGATTGCCCATCTCGTTCCTGGCCTGCCCAGGCAGGATTTCCCTGCCGGGTATAGATAATTGATTTTGCAAGATCATACGTAAATGCAATTGCCTTTCCCCCATTTGTACCATGATTCATGCTGGTTACGGCCGGATTATCGGTTGCCGTCCCTGCATCTGAATAAAGGGTCGCAAGGCTTGTGCCACCGTTTAACGTATAAAGATCTGCCTCACCATGGAATTGTATAGTTTGATTAACAATACCGACACCTGGTCCGCTTGCCGTGTTTACCAATAAATATTTATCACTTAATGTACCGCCAGCAGCTGATATACCCATCAAAGGACTTAATAATTCATTCGGCCTGAAGGCGATCAATGTACCACCGGCATTAACCCAGTCCGTAAATAAACTGACATGAGAAGGAGCGACAATCATTTCACCCAGGATCAAAACATCATAATTATTCAGTACAGAAGCTGTCACCGAAGAAATATCCATCGTCGCGAATTCATTTAAACCCTCTGCCCTGAGTATTTCCGCTGTATAGCGGCCGAAAGGATTTGTACTGCTACTGATCACTAAGATCGGACCCCCGGGTCCTTCAGTAGGACTCAACGGAGCGACATCGAGAGTAGTAAAGGCGAAGCTGGCATCCGAAACCATCATGTTACCTGATAAATCTTGAACACCAAATTCACCGCCCTTAACCTTAAGTGTATAAAGGAATGAATGCTGGAGCGTAATAGTTGGAGTTATGGTGGCTGTGTGCAAACCATAGTTATAAGTAACGGATATAGGCACCAGTTCATTGGTATAGTCTCTTAGCTCGAAGGAACCGTTACCTAATGCGGCGATGTTTATCGCTTCATCAAAAGTTACATGAAGTGATGGATTGAGACTTACATCTGTACCGTTGTTACCCGGTGAAGCCGATAAAACATATGGTGGAATGACGTCAGGATGACTGCCGTTGAAGACTACATCTACCCAAAAGTTTTCTGATTCAAAATTAGACGAAGGGAAAACCGGGGTCGTTGAATATTGATAAAGACCGTTGCCATTCGTACCTGTTTTGGCGATAGCTGTTAATGGACCATGGGTATGATCGGTAATGAAATACGAATTTGTCAGTGCATAGTAACCGGTCGGGCTATGATATGAAGCCACGTAGATTGTGTTAGCTGTTACCGCCACAGGACTATTAAATAAAACTTCCTGCCATCCCGATGCCGATTCATTGTTGAATGTAGCCTGTGCCAGCAACGCACCGCTTAACGTCCACAAACTACCGATATGTGTACCTATGTCGTTTGAACTCTTATAAAATCTTAGACCTGTGATGTATCCATCAACGCCTGATTTGAATTTAACTCCCAGTTCGACCCCATTAAAGCCGTCATTCAAATTCGTGAGCTCGGCCGTATCCGTCACTTTGTATATAGAGCAGGGACAATGCGGGGGATTAAGATTTATTGTAATAGCATTGGAAGAAGGAACAGATCCGGGTGTTTCCATATTACCTGAATCGTCAAAACCGCGGATTTTTATCGTAACGGGCCCAAGTGTAGTAGGGGTCCATGTAAAATTCCAGTTAGTTGTGCCGTTGGCTACCTTCCATGTGGCGCCTCCGTCGGTTGAAATTTCAATACCGGCAACAGCGCTCGCATCAGTGCAATTGCCTTCAATAGTAATGGGTGCATAAGAATTAAAAGATTGCCCATTGGAGACGGACGTAATAGTAGTAACAGGAGCCACAATATCCGTTGATGGCGTTGCTGGAGTCAGATCATCCTGGAGACTTCCGGGTTGAACGCCCATATCAGCGAATAAATTAACTGTCGCCTGCTGCATGTCCGGACTGACCGACTCGTTTCCATTATCATGAACGTCATCTAATCCCCATGACCATTGAATTGTTCCTGCACCAAACACCCATGCACCACTTTGATGGCGATATAAAGAAAGCTTATGCGTTTTATCGCTAACGGCTGTACTTGACAGCGTAATTCTTCCGGAAGGATAGCTATCCGGATATTGCTCAAAGTCCCATTCATATCCAAGCGTGCCATTCGGAAGCGTTGCAACATCTCCTGCGCTAAGATTTGCAATATCTGTATTTCTCCAAAACCGGAAATTTTTATAATCAGCGGGAACCTCGATTGAACCGGAGGAATTTTGCCAGCCGATCTGTCCTGTCAAGGCGTTTTCCGGGTTACAGCCATCGGCCAAGCTATAGGCGCAGCCATCTCTCCACAAGCCGGTCCAGACCTCACTTGGGTCGCATTTTGTTTCGCATACATTTTCACCCAGCGTACCTTCTTTGTAGCAAACTAAAGTCCGGTATGAAGTTTCTGAACCATCGGCGCTGGTTTCCCATCTTGTCTTCCAATACACTTCATTACCGCTAAGAAAAGCAAGATGAACGCCCGCATTGCGTGCCGCTTCTACATTTGTCCGTCCTTCAGCCGACCAATATTCATCGTGACCAACCGATAAGAACAGTTTATGATTTAAAAGAAGATTGCCGTAGCGGGCTATGTCTATATCGGTTGTGTATGTAACGTCATAACCATTTCTTTCAAGAAAACGGATCATTGGATATTCTGCATTGAACAACCAATCCTCGCCGGATCCACCACCGCCGCCCCCATTACGGGTAATGAACGGACGGTTATAACTTACTTTCGATGCATGACCACTCGGCAACGAAGTGGTACCAACATACAAACTGTTGCCGCCATAAACATTATATGCCTGCCAGGTGGCATCTGAAGTCTTAAAATAAACGTCTGAATTGTGTGCATCATCGCGCACTATAAAAGCAATATGACTGGCGCCGCCATTGTCCGTACGTTTCAGTTTTGCAATATAAATACCCGACACGGCGTCCGATGGAACATTCCAGACAGCAGATTCCTGCCAATTTCCACAATCTACCAGGCCAGTCTCTGTATCCGTTACCGGTGAAGGTTGTGTTTGAGGCAATGTCGTTGTGATCGTTCCGGTTCCAACTAGTCTTGCTCCAAGCCCACTATAATAACCAAGTCGGTAAATTTCAATTGTATAAGCAGCAGCGTCGGTGTTTATTTTGAAATAAATGGACTGTCCTTTATTCACGCTAATATCTGTAGCGAATCCCTGTATGGATAGATCGCCGGCGCCGGAAATATCCCATTCCGAAGACGGGTTCCCGGGAAGATTATTTTCTGCAACGATGGGGTTTTGTGCTTCGGAAAAGCAAAAAGAAAGTAGGCCAATTGCCAATACGGCAAATTGCTTCCAGGGGGTACAATAGATTGATATCCTGCTCATATAGGGTTTGTAGATCGTCGAAAAAACTATGCTTTCAGGATATTAAAACTTGAACGCGATCTTAGAATGGATATTGAGTACGAATTGGGTTTCCCGAACCGGGACTATTGAGGTATTCTTATGTGAATTGGATGGCGTAAAGATAATTTAAATGCCGGGAAATGCAAACCGCATGTGATTTATTTTGTTGGAATAATTGATGCAGTGGGAAACTGGTTAATAACTGTTGTCATTGAGTTGCAGGCCAGTAAGATAGCTGGAATGGGCAATCTTGGGCCCTGTCGCAGATGATTTTTTAACCGGTTTTTAATTAATATGGGGCCTTCTTTTTGTTTCGCTTGTTCTTATTTAATTTTCTTTTTGTGGAGATATGTCCCAACAGAAAGACCAAGAATCCTGTGCTTAATGTCTGGACCGCCGTCGGCATTATTAAGGTTTCCAAGGCCAAGGCTATACTGTCCAAAGATCAGGAAGCCGCCTTTTGTTTCAAATCCCAATTGCATAAGCAGGTTGGCTGAATAATGACCATACGCGGTAAAATCGTACCGCATGCTGCGATCGACCAGGCTGCTGTTTTTAAGGTGGAATTTTTCTTTTCCTCCTAATTGAAAGTCTAAAGAAGGTCCCGCCTTAATAAAAAAATGGGAAGGTTGATCTCCTATATCAATTTGTAATAAAAAGGCTAATTCAACCGAATGAATCGAAGTGTTATTATCCGTGGCCAGGGTATCTGGAGGGTAAGCAAATTGATTGAATTTTACTTTGTAGCCTTTAAGACTATAGAATACGGCGGGGCTGAAGAATAAATGATTGTCAAAAGGAACTTTCAATCCAAAACCGGCCTGGAAACCAACCTTATTATCATCCGGCTGCTTTATATCCCTGATTATGTATTTAGCTGTTGTTGTTTGTGGTCCGGCAAAGATGTCAAAGCGGGCTTGAGAATGGCTAGTAAGACTAATCGTAATCAGTACAGGCAGAAGATAGGTTACTCTCATAATTATTTTAGAATTTTTTTGCCGGGTCTTTAACCGTTGCGGTTTTATTGTATTGATTTGATTGTCCCCTGGGGATCGACAAATTTTTCCAGCTATGGTCTTTTATCATTCGTCCGATATAAACGATCTGGCCGATATGGTAGGGATAGTGAGCTAATTGCCGGTTAATGGCATCAATAGCAGATAATTTTTCCTGCCTTATATAAATGGTTTTTAGAAGATCCGCTTCATTCAACAATTGCAAAGCATCCAGGAAACATTTCCATCCTTTTTCCCATATTTCCAGCAATTGCTCCCTGGTATAGCTGTGAATGGCAAACTCATCATCTCGTTGCCTCCATTCTTTCTCTCCATCTTCAGTCAAAAAGTTTGTCCAGCGGCTGAGCATATTCCCTGCTGTATGCTGGATAATAACGGCAATACTGTTCGATTCTTCATTAGGTTGATAATGAAAATCCGAATTACTGTTCAATTGCTCAAAAGTTTTATCACCAAGATCTTTGTAATACTGTACTCTTCTGATGACCGTTTGCAAATATTCTTTTCCTATCGTCATACGAATTATTTTAATTCATTTTAGTTTGAGCCAATATCAAAGTTGGGC
>JANWHX010000137.1 GCA_025450235.1 Chitinophagaceae bacterium
AACTGGATGGCTTAAAGTATGATGACCTGATCCTGTTTCTGAATACAGCAGACACAACAGATGTTATTGCAAAAGCAATTTCAGCAATTACTCCTACTAACAAAGAAGATAGAAAGTCTCTGTTGGTTAAATCCTGGGAAAGTCTTCAGTTCAATATTGTGGAGGATTCAGCAATTGTAACCGCTATAGAAACTGCAGTAAATAAAGCAAAGGCTGAAATTGACACTGATGGCGCCGTTTCAGCTCCTACACAAAAAGCGGTAACTGATGAGTTAAAAAAATACCAGGACAAGATCAATGATAAGATCAAAGCCGCAGCAAAAGAAAAATCAATTAAAGATGGAAAGACCGATGACAACCTTTCTGCATTACGTATTCTTGTTTCTGAAGCATTCAGGGCAAAAGTGAATGAAGTTATCGGGAAGTTGTATGTAGAATTACCTCCGTCAGCAGCTATGGCTGGTGTATACGCTTATGTTGACAGAACAAGAGGTGTATGGAAAGCTCCGGCAAATGTTACCGTGCAATCAGCCATCGAACCAGTATTTAAAGTTAGTGATGCAGAGCAATCTGATCTGAACGTTTCACCAACTGGTAAATCAATAAATGTGATCCGCACATTTACTGGACGTGGCGTACAGGTATGGGGCGCCAGGACACTTGCCGGCAATGATAACGAGTGGAGATATATTTCTGTTCGCCGCTTCTTTAATATGGTAGAAGAATCAGTAAAGAAAGCTACAGAGCCTTTTGTATTTGAACCGAACGATGCGAATACATGGATCAAAGTGAAAGGGATGATCGAAAATTTCCTGATACTGCAATGGCGTGCAGGAGCATTAGCTGGCGCAAAACCCGAACATGCATTCTATGTAGCAGTTGGTCTTAATCAAACAATGACTGCCTTGGATATTCTTGAAGGAAGAATGATAGTTGAGATTGGTATGGCCGCAGTAAGACCTGCTGAGTTCATCATACTTCGTTTCTCACATAAAATGCAGGAATCCTGATCAACTAATAACAATACTTAGTTAGCAAACAAAAAACTTTAACCTTTTTAATTTAATACAATGGCAAATTACCCGCTTCCAAAATTTCATTACCAGGTACAATGGGGTGGTTCTCGACTTGGATTTACTGAGGTAACTGGACTGACAGTAGAAAATGAATTGATAGAGTACCGTGAAGGTAATAGTCCCGAATATTCAAAAATTAAAATGCCCGGGATGCAGAAGTATGGGAACATCACACTAAAGCGTGGCACTTTTAAATCAGATAATGAATTTTTCAACTGGTGGAATACAAAATCATTGGGCAAAATTGAACGCCGTGATGTTACAGTAAGCCTGTTGAATGAGAACCACGAACCAGTAATGGTTTGGAAAGTAAAAAATGCATGGCCGGTAAAACTTCAGTCAGCTGATCTGAAAAGCGATGCGAATGAAGTAGCTATCGAAACACTTGAGTTGGCACATGAAGGTTTAGTTGTTGAAGCTGTTTAATTCATTATCGCTTTATGGCAACATATCCCCCGGTTGGGTTTCATTTTAATGTACAGTTCCAGTTTAAAGGCAACCCGGTTAACATAGGTTTCCAGGATGTATCTGGTATTAGTGTAGATGTGGAAACAGAAAGTGTAACTGAAGGTGGCGAGAATCGCTTCACTTATAAATTGCCGATCAGGTCCACTTACCCCAACCTTGTTTTAAAAAGAGGATTTGTTACCAACGAAGCGTTGAGCATGTGGTGCAAGAATGCAATTGAAAACATGGAAATAGAGCCAATACCGGTTGTAGTATCATTATTAAATGAAAAACATGAACCATTAAAAAGTTATGCGTTTATAAATGCATATCCATTGAAATGGTCTATTTCCAATTTTAATGCAGAAACAAGCAGCATCGTTGTAGAAACAATTGAGTTGTACTACCAGTTTTTCAGAACACTATAAATCTTTTTTATGCCAGTTATAATTAAAGAATTGGTAATAAAAGCTACTGTTACCGATTCACAAGGCAAAGAAGAAAACAGCGCTTCATCTGCACCGCCAATGAGCAATGAAGAAAAAGAAACATTAGTAACAGCTTGTGTACTGCAGGTACTTGAAATTCTTGATAAGAAAAAAGAAAGATAAAAAAGTGTATGAGCCTATTAAAGATGACCATATTGTCGTTTGACAAATCGGGATCAAAGCAATTAACTGCATTACCGCAGGTATATATTGTTATGTTCAACCCTACTTCTTATAAACTGGAGTACAAAGTTAATTATGATACGAACCAGCCTGATGGAGCTGATGGAAAAGCGGCACCTGTAAAAAATGTCGAGCCACAACAATACAGTTTTGATTTTCTAATTGATGGTACCGGTGCTGCCGGGTATAAAAGAGAAGTCTTATTGGATGTAGAATCATTTAAGAAGACTGTTGGGTACGATAAGAATATAGGAAATGGAAAAGGGTCGGTTCGTTACCTGATATTAATGTGGGGAAGCATGATGCTGAAATGTTCTATTGAATCTATTTCTGTTAACTATACTTTATTTAATGCTGCAGGTATTCCATTGCGTGCAACCATCTCCGCCACTTTTAAAGAACGCAAAGATGAACCAGATGATTTTACAAGTGGTGTAGATAAATTTTTTGAAAGCGATCCGGTAAAAGACGGATTGAGTGTTGCCAATATTGCTTTCCAGGCATTCAATGGCGTATCGCAAACAGTAGCAATAGCGGAAGCAAATGACCTTAACAGTATAAGAGAAAAAGTAACTGCATCAAGTATAAAATTACCGTAAGAAATGCCTGCATTATTAACCGATACAGCAACTGATGTTACCAATTACGAGATAATACTCGGTAGTGAAGCTATTAAACCTGCGAGTGGAGTACTCTCAGTTGTCATACATAAAGGACTTAACAGGATCGCTTCAGCAGAGATCGTTTTTACTGATGCCGATCATGTGGAAGAAGAATTTCCGTGGAGCAATAAAGATTTTACAAAACCCGGAACCGAAGTAGAAATAAAAGCTGGCTATCATGATGAGGTAGAAACAGTATTTAAAGGGATCATAGTAAGACAACATTTGCGGATAAACAAAAAAAGCACCGTACTGATAATTGAGTGCAAGGATAAAGCCGTAAAAATGGCCACTGTAAGAAGGTCGGCATATTATGCTGAAATGAAAGATAGCGATGTATGGTCAAAATTAATCGGCGATGCAGGCTTAACGGCTGATGCCGCATCAACATCAGTTCAGCATAAAGAGTTAGTGCAATACAATTGCAGTGACTGGGATTTTATAGTGGCAAGAGCTGAAATGAATGGAATGGTTGTATTGAATATGGATGCATCACTAAAAATAATGAAACCAACAGCCGTTGGTGCACCGGTTGTTACTGCTAAGTACCCTTCTAACATATTTGAGTTTGATGCAGATATGGATGCCCGTACGCAACATAAACAAGTGAAAGCAATAACATGGAATGCAGCAGACCAGGCGACGATAGAAGAAATAAGTTCTGAGCCATCGTTATTATTAAATGGTGATATGACAGGAACTGATCTTGCCAATGCTGTAGCAGGAAATGATTATGAGGTTTATCATTCAGGGCACATTATGCAGGATGAATTGAAAGCATGGGCCGATGCAAAGCTTATTAAAAGCAGGTTATCGAAAATTCGGGGCCGTGTAAAAATACAAGGCGATGGAAAAGTAAAACCCAGTGATGTAGTGGCGCTGGAAGGAGTAGGAGCAAGGTTTGCCGGAAATGTAATGGCCGTTGCAGTGCGCCACGAAATTTCAAAAGGTAACTGGTACACGGATATACAATTTGGTCAATCATCTGAATGGTATGCTGTCGAAATGGAGATAGATGATAAACCGGCTGCATCCATGATGGCTGCTATTCATGGTTTACAAATAGGAGTAGTAACTGCATTGGAAAATGATCCGGAAAATGAATTCAGGATAAAAGTAAAAGTGCCAATAATAAATAAGGACGATGAAGGTGTGTGGTCGAGACTGGCGACACCCGACGCCGGTAATAACAGGGGAATAGTGATAAGACCAGAAGTAGGTGATGAAGTAATTGTTGGTTTTATCAATGATGATCCCCGTGATGCGATCGTTCTCGGTTGCCTGCATAGCAGTAAGAATGCAGCGCCGATAGAAGCAAAGGATGATAACCATCAAAAAGGATGGATAACGAGGAGTGAAATGAAAATTGTATTGGATGATGATAAGAAAACAATACTGATCTCGACACCTGCTGATAATAAGATCCAATTGAGTGAAGATGAAAAATCAATATTGATACAGGATCAGAATGGAAATAAGATACAGATGAACAGCGATGGCATTACTATGGAAAGCTGCAAGGATGTAAAGATCAAAGCAACGGGTGATATAAAGATGGAAGGAATAAATATAGAAGCAAAAGCAAGTGCAGGATTAAAAGCCCAGGGTTCAGCATCAGCAGAAATAAGCAGTAGTGCAACAACGACAGTGAAAGGAAGTATAGTGATGATCAATTAGTGCTGAAAAGAATTCATGCAGCACAAGTGAGTGACACAACAAAAGCTTAATAGTAGTAATGAAGATTGATAAATAAAAATTGAAACCAACATGCCACAGGCAGCGAGAGTAGGAGATAGTACGGCACATGGCGGATCTGTTATTGGACCGGGAGTAAGTAATGTAATGATTGGCGGAATGCCAGCTGCTGTAGTTGGCGATATGCATGTGTGTGCAATAGTGCCGACACCTGCTTCACCGCATCCAACAACTACGCCGTTTGTTGCAGGCAGTGTAACTGTAATGGTTGGCGGAAGACCGTTGTTGCGTGTGGGTGATATGGCAGCTTGTGGTGCTAGTATTATTATAGGAGCCAGCACTGTAATGGCTGGATAAAATTGAGTTATGGCAAAAGAAAATTTTTCAATCATTGGAACAGGCTGGGGATTTCCCCCTGCATTTTCTCCGGGCGGTAAGAACCTGGAGATGACATCGGGCACAAAGGATATTGAACAAAGTATTCATATACTTCTCTCAACGGCATTGCAGGAAAGAGTGATGCAGCCAACTTACGGATGCAATCTTGATTCAATGCTGTTTGAAAGCATGGATGAACATTTCAGGACCTATTTAAAACATCTTGTGAAAACAGCGATCATCTATCATGAGCCCCGCATAAAAGCAGATAAAATTGAAGTGCAGACGGACGAAGCTGTGGAGGGCCGGATATTGATCATTATTGATTATACAATACGAACTACCAATTCGAAACTCAATTATGTATATGACTTCTACCTGAAGTATTGAGATGGCAAGACAGTTATACGATATAAGAAATTACCCACGTAATGCAGGTACCTCGCAACCGGGCAGATACAACAGTGATCTGATGGGAGAGAAGGTGGCCATTATAGAACACAATGTTGCAGACTACATCGTCTTTGCACAAAAGTTGTCGGAATACCTGAAATATTATAATGATACCGATTGGGAAAAACCGGCTGGAAATTGGCAGAATTTTTTGACGAATGATGTTTCTTATCACCTTGCAGTTATTGTTGCAGATAAGCCGGAACTATGGAGTGCAGCATGGAATGAGTTGACGGAGATCGTAGAAACAAATACGGAGAAAGAAAACAAAAAATATTTTACGTGGCGATATGATCTTCTATATACACTTGTTGGCCGGCTAACAGATGCATTTGTTTATAGCAAACAATTTTTGCCGTGGTATAATGAGCTGAAGGCTCTTTTCACTACTGCTAACCTGAATATCATTTATGAGTTGCTGGAAAAATATTATGCTGCATCAACAAAACTTGTAGTTGATGATGCCGGGACCTTCACCTATAAAGATCTGGTACTTCAAAAGCGGGAAGCAGTAGTTGCAGGTATTGCTACAAATAAAAGCTTATTGTCAGAAATACTGGACATCGATGATTCGCTTATTGATGATGGAAAATTTATTTTCGGTGATAACACAGAAGTTATTCCAAGAGTAAATGCCTCGACAGAATACCTTAATGATCTTGCACAGCAATTGCTGCAGATATATAGAAGAGTGAATGATATTTCAGAAGAGCATCTTAAATTAAGTCTTACCAATTATAATGAACATCAACCGCATGTTGGTTTGTTCTATGCATTTCTCCAACTATTGGAAGAACATAAAACTGATATTAATTCCCTTTTGCTACGTCATCTTGATTATTATTATAAACAAGTGCTTGGTGTAAAAGCGAATCCCTATCAGCCTTCAAAGGCTTATGTAACATTTGAACCGGCTAAAAATATAAACGAGTACGAAATAAAAGCAGGCAGCTTGCTTACGGCGGGCAAGGATGCAAAGGGAAAAGACATATTCTATAAAACGCAACAGGATATTATTATAAACAAGGCTGAGTTG
>JANWHX010000138.1 GCA_025450235.1 Chitinophagaceae bacterium
ATCCAGTAAATGCTGAACCGGGGCCCCTTCCTGGGCGGTTGGTTAGGGTCATCATCTTTCGGACGGTTACCGCTAAATCTAGGCAAGTTGTTCTTATCGTTCTTATATTGGTCTTGTGACATATTATCTCGTATTCCTGCTATTTAATAATTAATCCGAAAAAAAGTTCGGACGGTGAAATATTTAACATTATTCATATTCGTGCGACACGGCATCACTCCACATATCCTCCAGTTTATAAAACTTTCTCGTTTCCGGCAGCATCACGTGCACCACCACGTTCACATAATCTAACAACACCCACTGCAAACTATTGTATCCCTCATGATGCCAGGGGTTTTCATCACATTTTTCATTTACTTTCCGTTGTACATTCTCAGCGATAGCTTTTATCTGTGGCGGGTTAGTCGCCTCACAGATTATGAAAAAATCAGCTACAGCTTCGTTGATCTTCCGGAGGTCCATGGAGATAACATTCTCTCCTTTTTTATCCTGTATTGCGGCGATTATGGTTTTGATGATCTTTGAACTTTTCGTTAACCGTGCAGCACTTGTCCGTTTGCGTTTAGCCAATAATGCAAGTTGTTCCAATAATAATTCAGTTTATTGTTTATTGCCTGGGTTTATGATTTGGCGTTCATCAGGCGGGTCACATACAAAATACCAATCGCCATAAACCCGAAACTCATTTATTTTGCCAAAAATAGCAATTAATTGCCAGACACCCCTTTTCAGCAACCCATTGGTATGCCATTTATTGAGCTGCAAACAATTGACAGCACCAATAATTATGCCCTTAGCCAAATTCATGCGGGATTGGCGCAACACGGGCTCGTGATTTTCAGCCACGAACAAACCACCGGAAAAGGGCAACGGGGAAAGAAATGGGCCTCTGCTAACCATGCTGGTATTGCCATCAGCATTGTGATTGACCCGGGTACTATGCACCTGTCGCAACAGTTTCAACTAAGTGCGTGCACTGCTGTAACCCTTCAAAGGTTTTTTGGAAAATATGCCGGAAAAGAGACTAAAATCAAATGGCCCAACGACCTGTATTGGAAAGACAGAAAGGCAGGTGGAATATTGATTGAGTCTGGAGTCGGGAGTAAAGAAGCGGGAGGCGGAAATACGGAGGACGGCGGCGGGAGGACGGCGGCGGGAGGACGGAGGATTGAGTCGGGAGTCAGTAGGTGGCAATGGGCGGTGATAGGGATAGGGGTCAATATCAATCAAACCTCATTCCCCGGCGAATTGCCAAATCCCGTCTCATTGAAACAAATTACCGGCAAGAACTATGATACAATTGAATTGGCAAAGGAACTTTGCAGCTTATTTAATGATGAATTTGAAAAACTGGTTAATTCCCGTTTTGAAGAGATATATGCGTATTACCTGTCTCATTTGTATAAAATAAATGAAAAGGTCAAACTGAGAAAAGATAATCGTGTTTTTGAAACGATGGTCAAATCCGTTTCTCCAGGCGGCAGATTGATCGTAGAGCATGGAATAGAGGAAGAATTTGATTTCGGATCGGTAGAGTGGCTAATTAATCAGTGAATCAAAAAGGTCGTATGGCTGTGACCTGTATGACCCATTTGATGTTTATTTCTTTGATGCCTATTAGCTCTTCGGCCTCCACAATGAGAATTTCCTTGCTATACTAAAGCTCCATCTGAATTGCCCTTTACTCCAGCTCGTTACCGTACGGGGGATATAGCGATTTTCCAGTAATTCGGTCGAATTAGTGAAATTCAAATGAAATACGTGGCCAGCGGTCGTGATCTCAAATCCCACTCCCAGCAGATCATAGAAATTCGTAACCGGGTGAACAACTGAACCAGGACTCTTAAAAAAGTTTTTGGCGTCTTCAGAATGGAAAGGATGCATATAATCAATAATGATGGCAACCCTCTTGCTGATGGGAACGCGGGCGACAGCCCCTAATGCAAGAATCGAATTATCGTCGCCTGTTGTAACGCGGTTGGTATGAACCAGGGTGCCACTTACCTGCAAACTCACTTTTCCGAATTTACGTGCAATGATCAATTGCAGCGTCTGGCTCAATCTTTCTGAAAAATTTTCATAGTGGTTTATTGCGGAATCCTGGACAGCGGGAGGTGCTGACAACACCTGGGGCGGAATTGGCATAGATGTTACTGCGATATTCGCAAATAAAGCCATAGATAATGGGTGCTTCGGATCATTTTCCAGTTGCTCCAGAAACTTGTATTTAAATCCCAATTCGTATATCTTTTGAACCCTGGTGTACGGCGTTTGATAAGGCTCACCACCCCTGATCCGGGCACCTACCACGTCAAATCGATGACCCAGCCCTACCTGGAAGGCAATCTTTATATCGGCCGCATTATCGAGCCCGAAAAAATTCTCAATGCCGCCATTTGTTCCCGCCACATCGTAAAAATTATGCATGACCCTGAATTCCATTTTTCCTTTGCCTACCGTTTCAGTAGTGTTGGCATTAATGGCCTTTTGTGAATCGAATATCTTTGCCGGCACTTTTTTTTCATTGGCAGAACCGTCCATATCCTTTGTCAGATCATTAATGGTGCTGTCCTGTGAAATTGCCTTGAGGGAGATCATAACCATCGTCAGTAACAAAAATCTTCTCATATACTTATAGTTTTTTTACGTGCAAAAATAAATCGTTTTTGAGCTTTTAATGGTTGCTTCAAACTTCTGTTTGACACAAATACCGGGTTATCAAAAAACAAATCCCTGTTGCATGCAACAAGGATTTATTTTAAACATACTGCTCATCTATTACCCTGTACCTTTCTAAAAACCTTTCTTTGATCCCTTCTTTTTACTGAATTTATGAATGCTGCCATCGGGATAAACACGCAATTCGATTCTTGATCCTTCATGTTCAATAGTAAAAAAATAACTAAGGCTATTTCCCATCGTTAATTCCTCCACCTTGAGGATCTCCGTGTAACTATAGGTTTTCCTGATTGCCTGGCTTATCGTAAAGGGAAGGGTTGCCGCGTTAACCATTCGTGCGGAAGCAACGACAGTTCCTTCCGGGTCCACGTAAGCCACATGGCCCCTGTCTTCGTAAATAAACTTTACCATGTACAGGCCATGAGCTTTCAGCTCTTCCCATTTTGCCCCTTCTGCAGTGGGAAATTCCTTCTTAAAGGCTTCTTTTGCCTCCCGGGTGATTTCATCATCAGCTGCAAATAAATTAGCACCAAGAACATTCACTAACAAAACTGCTACTACGATCATCTTTTTCATAAAATAAAAGTTTAATTGATTAAATAATTTTTGATGGGGCAAAACTGCATTTTGGAAGACTTACAGACAATAACCGAATGTGCTTCATGATATCCCCACATATGGTGATCAAAACGGAATGCAGAATGCTCAATGCTGAAAGCACAAGGCTGAAGGCAGAGAAGGTGCTAGCATTGACCTTGATGCCTTCAGCTTTCTTAGCCCCGATGTGGCGCAGATTGACTATTATTTCTTTCATTTTGATAAGGTTTAATGCCGGTAAGTATTAATACGCCTGGTCATTTGACCCTGCTCGTTTGACTCATCGGTATATAATATCAGTTCTTCTTCATCCAGTTTAAGGATATTGTCAGCACGAAAAAGATAATCCAGCGTTTGATGTTGATGGATAAACTGCCAGGTGAAGAAGTACTCAGGAATAGAATTACCGGCAAATACTTTATTGTCGTCAGCGCTTGCCAGTTTCCAATCCTTTTGAGTCAGTAACTCATTTGCTGTTCTTTTTATGTTTAACCCTCCGCTTCCGTTTCCACTGCGAGGTTCAAATATTCCTAATAAAATAAACCGGATATTCATACTAATTGTTTTTAGAAGAAACTCTGATTCTTTGTGTTTAAATGAGTGCAAATGTCCGGACGGTGGTGGCAATAAAAAGTAACCGAAGGTGATAAAAACATCACTCAATCCGGGGAGAAAAGAAAGGAGAAATCAGTTTAGACGATACGTTGATTAATAGCCTTTGCTACAACTTCCGTGAGAGAAGCTACATGCAGTTTTTCGTATATCTTTTTAACGTGGCTGCGTACTGTTTCATAGCTGATAATTAATTCAGCGCCGATCATTTTATAGCTTAATCCGTTCACCAGGCAGGATAATACTTCTTTTTCCCGGTTAGTTAGGTGATAATCGGGTGCTTCTTCCGGTTTAATTACGGATGAAACCGATTGCATTTTGTTCAGCACTTTGCGGGCAATAGAGGGGCTCATAGGTGACCCGCCATATTGCAATTCACGTATTGCATCTACCAGCTTGGTATTCAGAAAATTCTTGAGAATATAACCAGAAGCGCCGGCACAAATAGAATCAAATACCCGTTCATCATCTTCAAAAACAGTTTGCATGAGAATCTGTATCTGCGGAAATTCTTTCCTGATCTCTTTTACGGCTTCTATGCCCGTCATACCCGGCATCTCAATATCCATCAAAACGACATCCGGTTTGCATTCCTTAACATCCCTCACACAATCCAGCACATGGGCGAATGAACCGACCAGTTCAAAGTCCTGCTCTGTATTCAGTAACATACCGATACTTTCCCGTATGTTCTTGTTATCATCAAATAAGGCGATCCGCAATCCCATAATTAATACAAATTTGAGGGTAAAAATCGGGCCTGGCAATCCCCAAATCAGGTGACAGGGAATTTTAACACCACGGTGGTTCCTTTGCCCTTGTCGCTGATAATAAAACAATCTCCCTTCATATCTTTTGCCCTTCTTTTCATATTATTAAGGCCATTACCCGAAAGGGACCTGGTCGCAAGAGACTTCATCTCTTCCACATCAAACCCTTTTCCGTCATCTTCTACTACAAGTTCTATCCAGCCTTTGTTTACTTTAACAAGCACAACCATATGCCTGCAGCCGGCATATTTCAGTGTATTATTGACCGCTTCCTTAAAGATCAGGTAAAAATTCTTCCGTTGTTCCATTCCCAGGTGAAGTTGTGAAATCGAAGTGTCATAGTTAAACTGAAAGGAAATATTTTTTGTCTGCAACAATGGTTTGGCATAGGATTCCATTCGCTGAAGGATAGTATTCATATTATCATTCCGCGGATTGATGGCCCATACTATATCATTCATCTCCGAGATCATTTCACTGGAAGTAATGCCAATTCTTTCCAATGCATTCCGTAAATCCTCCTGCTTATCTTTTTCCATGTAGATCTTTGCGACCTGGCTATACACGGAGATGCTGCTAAGGGTTGAACCCATATTATCATGCAGGTCCTGTGCGATCTTATTTCTTATGGCCTGGCGTTTTAATATCTCATTAATGCGATATCGATATAATGCATAAACAACCGCCCCTGTGACTACGGCAAGTAAAACAAAGAACCAGGGTTGCTTCCAGAAAGGCGGGATGATACGTATTTGTATAGTCGTGATCTGGTCACTCCATGTACCGGGGGTTGTGGTAGCTCTCACTTTAAAAGTATATTTCCCCCCGCTGAGGTTTGTATATGGAGCTTGTGTGTTGGACCCGGCATTGATCCAATCTTTGTCTACTCCCTCCAGCATATAAGAATAATGTACAGGTGCAGATGAAGAATAAAAAGGCGCTGCAAAATGAATAGTAAAGAAATTCTGATTATACCGCAGCGATATTAGTTTTTTTGATAACAAGTCAGAAAACGAATGATCAAAAATGCTGAAGTCCGTCAGAAACACCTTCGGTTGCTCTTGTTTGGCTATGACCTGGCCGGGATCAAAAACAACAAAATAGCCGGAGCCGGCAACATACATCTTGCCCTCCGCATCTTTATAAATATATCCCTTTACACCCCCGGTCTTTTCTGCATCGGGTAGTTCCGCATAAGTGAAAGTTTTAGTAATGGGGTCAAATCTTTGCAGTCCCCCATTGCTCACGCTCCATACATTTCCGGCCTTGTCTGTTTCTAATCCTTCAAATAAATTATTTACGGAATTGAAATGACGAAACTCCTGTGCCTTTATATCGAAATAATTTAACCCGCCGCCATAAGTGCTGATCCATAAATTACCTTTTGTATCTTCTTTTATATCATAGATGCTGTTATTACTGATACTGGTCTTCCTGGACGGATCATTCATGAAACTGGTACTGCCTTTTTGATTCTTATTAAGCAACATCAGCCCGTTCTTTGCATTGGCAAACCACAACCGGCCATCATTTGTCTTAACGATCTTCCGGATAAGGTTGTCGGTGATATTATACCGGTTAAGTATTTTTTTAACGCTGTCTCGCCGGGAAATCCACCGGTTTTCCGTAAAATCATAATAACAAAAGAAATGACCATAGGGCGAAGTAAGCAATACAGGATGACCGTCAATGGTGTCTTTAATGATAGAAACAATCCTTGATTCAACCAGCTTAGCCATTACCTGGTCCTTTTCTGTATTGGGCAAAGGAGTAACAAGCCCTGTTGTTTCATCGTATTTTATTAACGTATAATCAGTGCCAAGGTAGAGCGATCCATCAGGATCTTTAAAAAACCGGGTCACACCTAACTCAGTTCCCTGGTATGTAATTCTTCTTTGCAAGTATTTTCCACCAGTTGTCTTTACATAGATCCCTTTATTGGTACCTATCATTAAACTGCCATCATCTTTTTTCAAAAAATCGTAAATGACGAGGGCCTTAGCAGGTGATTGGTCGGATGGAGGAAGAAATTGTTGTTCAAAATGCAACCTGGCAGCATGATAAATGCTGATCCCGTTATCTGTTCCCAGCCATACTTCACCTGACGGATCAATAAAAACACATCTTACTGTATTATTGCTTAAAGACCCTTCCAGGGCGGGATCATGACGATAGTTATAAAAATGTCCGCTGGAAGGATCGTAGACATATAATCCAAAGTATTTCCCGCCAATCCAGATACGTCCCTGTTTATCTTCATTGAATGCGATAGGCTCATCTGTTCCAAATGACAAAGGCTGATCCTTTTTATGGGCAAAACTTTCTTCTTCACCTGTCGCTGTGTTATAACGATAGACTGCCTTATCCCACGAGCCAAACCAGATATTTTGTTTGCTATCCCTGAACAAGTTTGTAACGACAACATGAGGCAGCGGAGCATAGAAATTAGTATATCGCAGGTCCGCCTGCCATTGCATGGTGAGGGGATCCACTTTCAGAATGCTGCCACCCTCACGTCCTGCCCATATCACTCCGCTCTTGTCAAAGACCATATCATACATGGTCAGCCCGCCAATACGATCCAGCCGGCCAAACTTTTCTTTTTGCTTGTCAAACTTAAGCAGGGCTGCACCGCTTGTAGCCAGCCAAAGATTTCCGTTCTTATCCTCCTGTAATGCGTTTATTATATTGACAGGAATACTATTGGTATCACCTGGCTGATGTTTGTACTGGCGAAATTGCTTCTGATGTGAAAGGCGGTAATCATACCGGCTGATGCCGCCATCAGCGGTAGCTATCCACAATATGCCGTCTTTATCTTCATGAAGATCGGTGATCGTATTTCCCGAAACGGAAGATGACTCACCTGGAACATTCTTAAAGACAAGAAAATTATGCCCATCATACCGGTTAAGCCCATCATCGGTGCCGATCCAGGTAAAGCCTCTTTTATCGCGCAGAATGCAATTGACTTTATTATTTGATAGTCCGTTAGCATGGCCAAGCCTTTTAAAATATAAAGCTGGTTGTTGCGCATTAACAGCTGTCAAAGCTGCAAAAGCGATGGAGATCATCACCATCTTTTTTAACCCCGCAATCATTGTGAAAATTTACGAAAGAGTTTACTCTTCTCTGAAATAGAAAAAAATCGTCCCGCCTGGGCGAGACGACAGCTGAAACAGCTTATTTAACTACCAATCCTACTCAATCGCCTTCGGTTCATCGTATAAAAAATCATCCATTACTACAAGATCAACGGTGCCGCCTGAAGTAATATCCTTCACTCCATTTGCTATTACCGTGCTGCCTTGCCTGATCCTGATCTTTGTAACTTTTTCTCCCGGGAAATAAACGCCAAGAAAAGAGAATTTACCTGATCCGCCCGCTGCAGGTACTTTATAAACACCCAGGCTTCGATCGCCTGAAAAGTATTCAACCGATGTAGCAGCGGGATCATCTACATCAGAAAATACAGCGCCGAAACCCTTTACGCTTGCGGCAACTGACTGACCGGGTACTTCAAATTCCACGTTCCACACATTACTGCTGACGGCGGAAAATACTTTAGCGCCGCTGAAAGCAGAAAATTCGGTTCCGTTGCTGGCATCTATGTTGGCGAATCCATTGCTGCTAATGCGTGCATCAACAGCAGCAGCATACCGGAAGCCTCTTTGCAACGCAGTATTTGAACCGGGTGCAACAGGATTAAAGAAATCAGAGGGGATCTTTTGGGAAGCAAACATGTCCGGCACAGCGTCCCAATTGATCTCTCTGCGGCCAGATGTTTGTCCGGGCGTAGTATTCAGAACGCTTCCCAAAATGGTTCTGAACTCATTGACCTTTGCCGTTATATCGCCTGAAACTGATATAATGATCGCTTCAGGTTTTGGTTCTTCATTTTTTTCTTTCTTACAACCTGCCAATGCAAAAATTGATAGCAGGGCAATTAAAGTATTTTTCATAGCTAAATAAGTTTAATGAACGCAAATGTCTGGCCTCTGGATCATTTTGTCTATCACCGAATGTGGGGATAAGAGAAAAGCCCCGGGTATTGCTACCGCAGGGCCAACTCCCGTATGAAACCGCCACTGTTACCACCTGTTCATTTATTGAGCAAGTGGTTCACTATATAAGAAATCATCTACCGCGACAAGATCCTTGGTACCGCCATCGGTAACATCTCTTACACCGGTTGCCAACGCAGCATTGCCTGCGGTTATTTTCAGATGAGTGATCCTTTCGCCGGGAAAAGAGACACCAAGAAAAGAAAATTTTGCTGAGCCGGCAGCTGCGGGTGCTTTGAATATTCCGAGGCTTTTTGTTCCATTGAAGAATTCAATAAATGTTGAATTAGTATTGTCAACATCACTGAATACTACACCAAATCCTTTTACCGATGCCTCCGTCGTCGTGCCGGCGATCCTAAAAAGAACATCAATTACATTGGTTCCTGCGGCAACTAATAATCTCTTGCGGCTGAAAGCTTCAAACTGGTTAGCGTATGATGCATCAATCTCTGAAAAATCAGAACTGTCAATACGAAGCAGCGTGGTGTTAGCATATTGCAATCCTCTTTTTCTGCCATTCGGGCCGGCTGCATCTGTATTATTGAAAAAATCAACCGGGAATGTATTGTTGTTTGTAAACGATGCAGGCACACCGTCCCAGTTCACTTCCCGGCGACCGTTAGTTTTATCGGGAGTTGAGTTTAATGGATCTCCCAGCAAAACCCTGAACTCCGTCAATTTACCAGCTACTGCTGTACTGTCGCCGCTCCCTGAAACGACAACAGATGCGATTACCGGTGGTGGCGGGTTGCCATAGCCATTGTTTTCTTTGTCACAACTAATAACAAAAACAGATAGTAATGTCATTACTGTCGCCAATTGTTTTACGCTTTTCATTTTGAATAATTTTTAGGTTACTGTTTTTAATGCCTATCGGGATGAAGCAACATAGAACTCATTTGAAACCGCTATGTTATTATGTGGTTCCAATTCAAGGTTGTTATTTGCCAATAGTCATTATGTTTTTGATTACATCTTTGTTTCTTATAAAGACAATGCAAATATGAAGCGCATGGAGCAGCAGTACAATCGCCGGAATTGGCGTTTTACTCACTGAAACCGGGGAGAGAGGAGTCGGGAGTGGAGAGTCAATAGTCGATAGTCGATAGTTGGGAGTGGGGAGGCGGCGTTAGATTTTGGCTGCCATTATTTCTTCCGCGTGAGCTTTATTTTTTGGCTTTGTAAATATTTTCTTAATGATGCCTTTCCCGTCAATAACAAATGTGGTGCGAAGAATGCCCATGTATTCCCGTCCAAATAGTTTTTTCATATCCCAAACCCCATAGGCATTTGTTATTGTATGGTCGTCATCTGCTATCAACGGGAAGGGAATCTTATATTTTATTTCAAATCTCTTTTGCGCCTTTTCATTATCAGGACTAACCCCGACTACCTCAATGCCTTTCTTTTTTAGCAAGACATAGTTATCCCGCAGGTTGCATGATTCGATGGTACAGGTAGGTGAGCCCGCTTCTGAATAAAAATACAATACCAGCATTTTCCCCTTATAGTCATTTAAAGAAATCTCCTTGCCGTCCTGGTCCTTGCCTTTAAATGAGGGAGCTTTATCACCTTCTTTTAGTGTAATCATTTTTACTTCTTCTTTGTGGATGTGGTCTTCCCGCCAGGCTTTTTCGTTGTCGTTTTGGTCTTGCTGCTTTTCTTAGTGGGTTTTTTCTTCGGTGGTTTGTAGGGATACTTCTTGAACCACCAGTTTTTGGTTGTTATATTTCCGGCCAGGTCTTCAACTGTTACTTTTAAATGATGTTTCCCATACCGACAATGTTCATCGAATACATAAATATGCGCCCAGCCTTTATCATTGGTAAACCGAAGCCACTTACCATCCAGTTCTGCCCGAAAGCCTTTAATTACCCCGAAATTATCGACGGGTTGAAATACTATTCGTTTTGCCGGACTAAGATCAACGGTATCTCCTTTGCCTAATTCCTGTATCGTCGGAGGGATCACGTCTGCAAAAGCCTGAAAATTTCCGAAATCACTGAATTTTGCTGATAACCACTCGCCCTCCATGACGGCTTTGCGTGGACTACTCGTATTACGGTAACTCCTTTGTATTATTATTTTATCTCTCCATTCCACCGGAATTGTTTTATCGGCCTTCATACGAACTACAAGATCATCGTGTACCGGGGCAGAAGGATCGTTTACCTGGTGAACTGACGACACAGCAAATTCGGAAGGAGCGCTTACTTTATTATAAAATGATCTTAGCGTATCATACAGGCATATCTCCGGGAGATAAATTTCAAAATCCGGTTTCTCGAGAACATTCACATAGTTGGGTAAAAATTGTTGCGCTGCTGATTGGTGCCTGGCCGGTTTTTCAATTTCATCATTGTGCTGAACAAAAAAGTTTAACTGGGTCTTATTTCGATACGCATCTTTTATTTCAATACGGACCGCGTGAACACTGGTATCTGCCAAACGGATGACGCCATCCCCGTTAGCTGCATGATATACTCCGCTGTGATTGCCGGGCAATTGAGAAAGATGCTGAAAAAATACACCACCGTTATAGCGGTATTTATAATCGATGTGCGCATTCAAATAACCTGTTTCTTTATAGCTGATGCTGTCAAAGCTGAACCCGATCACCGGCTCATCGTCAAAAAAAAGTTGTGCTGAAAAAATCCCATCTTCATTCTTAGAACCACTTATCCGGTCAAAAGCCTGTATGGCAAAGCTTATTTTATCCAGCCCGGTTTTTATCACCGGTGTTTTAAGAACCACATAACCGCTGCTCTCTTTTTTTAAGGGAAAATAACTTGTGGTTTGTTCATAGATGCTTCCACTGCGGTCATACATTGCCAATTTCAGCAAAGTCGGTGGTACGTTGTCCGTTAATGGAAGTCCGAACAATAATGGATTCAAGCATTCATCTGTTTTTGTATCCCGGATCTCAAAATGCAGATGCGGGCCCTGAGAGCCGCCGGTGTTGCCACTATAGGCTATAAACTGACCTTTGGATACGGGAAATTTCTCTTTTGGGAAATCCAGTTCTATTGCCCAGGTTTCCTGTTTATACTGCTGATCCCTGACAAATTTCTCGAGAGCAGGAAAAAAAGCATTCAGGTGAGCATATAATGTAGTCAGGCCATTAGGATGATTGATCCAGATGCACTGGCCAAATCCGGATTTCTCCACGCGGATCTTTGCAATATAACCGGCCGCTGCGGCATAGACAGGTTGATTTTCCTTTTGACGGGTGCGAATATCCAAACCCATGTGCCAATGATTCGGACGAAGCTCTCCAAAGTTGGCTACTATATCAGGTTTGAGATTCAGCGGCCATCGAAAATAATTTTTAGGGTATTCATTTTTTTGCTGCGCAAACAATGCAAAAGGGAGGAGCATTACAATAAAGAATGCCTGCCGTGCATAATGAAGAGTTTTTCTTTCCAATAAAACAAATTTAGAGAATTATTGGATTGTGAAGTCCCGGATATGACAGTTTGCAGAAATCCATTTCATCCGGGAGTGGGATTTCCAGAAGCACTGCCATCATTTTGCACGCCCTGTTTTTTTGCCAATTCTTTAACCTCCGCTTCCGTTTTATGTTCGATATTGATCACTTCGTTGCTTGCCTTGTCATGCGCTGATACCAGTTCATTCATTTTCAGATGAACGGCCGCAGTATATTTATTAAATGCCTTTTGAATGATAAAAAAACTCAGAAACGTCACGCACATTATAACGTCGCGGATGATGTCGTGCAGGTTTTGTTTATAGAATACCTGGTTGGATAAGAAAAAAATCACCCCTATTACGGCAAAAATGAATGTTAAAGCATTTCCATATACTTTCAATGCGAAGTTAACAAGCCTGTCAAACATCGCCTCTATTCTGTCAAAACTGAGTTTCATCGTAAAGATTTAATCGGTGTTAAAAAATGGTCCTTTAACGGAATTGCCTGTGAAGAACACAGGCAATCGTCTTAGTCATACCAAATAACGGAATATTTTTTAGGATATGGTCAATATAATATATCAAAAACTTGTCCAGCCAGTCAAAGACATAGAATCTGTTTTAAAGACCTGCTAATGAGGTGTTTTTTCTACAACAATGAATGAATGGGCTCTGTCCTTGTCTGCTCCGGGCGGTATACTGACCATCTCCTTTTTTTAAACTACCTTAATGTCCACAACTCTTTTCATGGAATCCATCACGAATCACCTGGAAAAACTGCGCCGGCATTTTGACAGCGGAATTACATTGGCTTACCGCTTCAGAAAGGAACAATTGAATAAGCTAAAGCAATCTATTTTGAACCATGAACAGGATCTTTATGATGCATTATATGCTGACCTGAAGAAAAGTCCTGAAGAAACATGGGTAACAGAAACGGGAATGGTATTAGCCGAACTCAATGCGGCTATCAAACACCTGCACCGATGGATGGAGCCTGAACAAATCGCTACCAACCTTCTCAATCTTCCGTCAGGAAGCCGGCTGATGAAAGAGCCATTAGGGGTTGTATTGATCATTGCGCCATGGAATTATCCTTTTCAATTATTGATAAATCCATTGATTGGGGCGATTGCTGCGGGCAATTGTGTGGCATTGAAACCAAGTGAATTTGCATCAGCCACGGATGCAGTAATGAAAACAATTATCGAAGACGTTTTTCAGAAAGAATATATCCTCTATGTACAGGGCGATGGCGCCTCAGTGATCCCGGCCATGATGAATAATTTCCGGTTCGATCATGTTTTTTATACGGGCAGCACAGCAGTGGGTAAGATCATTTATAAGATGGCCGCGGAAAAACTGGTACCGGTTACACTGGAGCTGGGCGGTAAGAGTCCCTGCATTGTGGAAAGCGATGCGGACATCAACGTAGCTGCCCGGAGAATTGCCATGACAAAGTTTAATAATGCCGGTCAGATGTGTGTAGCGCCTGATTATATTCTCGTGCATGAATCAAAAAAAGATGCGTTTATCACAAAGATGAAGGATACCCTCCGGCAATTCTTCGGGGACAAACCTGAAGACAGTTATAACTATGGAAAGATCATTAATGAAAGGCAGTTCGACAGGATTACTAATTATTTGTCACAGGGAACAATCGCTTATGGGGGAAGAACCGATAAACAAAAATTATTCATTGAACCAACTTTACTTACCAACGTCCCTGAGGGATCATCGGTGATGAAAGATGAGATCTTCGGGCCGGTCCTGCCGATTGCAGGTTTTACAACAAGCGATGAGGCAAAGGCCATTATCAATAAGAATCCCAATCCCCTGGCATTTTATGTTTTTACTGCAAGTAAGAAAAAAGAAAAGGAATGGCTGGAAACAGTGCCATTTGGCGGGGGTTGCGTCAATAATGCCAGCTGGCACCTGACCAATCATCATTTACCCTTTGGTGGTCGCGGGTTCAGCGGCATTGGTAATTATCACGGCAAATACTCTTTTGAAACATTCAGCCATAAAAAGGCGATCATGAAAACGCCGACCTGGTTTGATCCGAATATCAAATATCCACCGTTGAAAGGGAAGTTGAAGTTGTTTAAGTGGGTCATACGGTAATTTCCCACAAAGACACAAAGGACACAAAGAAATTCTCGGCTAACATGCTTCGAAATCAGCAATATGACAGAAAACGAATTAGCAACCATTGCAGTTGATATCTGCTACAAGATACATACAACACTTGGCCCCGGACTGCTTGAAAGTGTTTATGAAGCTGCATTTGCTTACGAGTTAGACAAAAGAGGAATTCCT
Source organism: Chitinophagaceae bacterium (assembly GCA_025450235.1). Lineage (GTDB taxonomy): Bacteria > Bacteroidota > Bacteroidia > Chitinophagales > Chitinophagaceae > VBAT01. Next base: position 14,477 of record JANWHX010000138.1, read on the forward strand.
TTTACAAGACAGGCGGGGGGTTGTTGCAAAATATGAAACAGTTATACTTGATATCGGGTTCAGGGCCGACATCATCATGGAAAACAAATTAATTGTCGAGATCAAATCAGTTGAGCGTCTCGAAAAGGCACATCATAAGACAGTTTTGACATATCTAAAATTATCGGGAATCAAACTGGCAATTTTGGTGAACTTTAATGTAAACCTAATCAAGGAAGGCATTCATCGAAAAATCCAGGGTGACCTGGCCTAACGGGCAACGATAAAGAAAACTTCGTGAACTTTGTGTCTTTGTGGGATACAATGAAAAAGAAAACTTAGTGAACTTTGTGTCTTTGTGGGATACAATATGAAAAAGAAAAAACTAAAAATATTCTCAATTGTATTACTATTATTAGTTACAGTTTTTTTTCTTTATGTGGAGATGGTGAACCGAAATTCAAGAAACATGACCTACCGGCAAAAAGTATTGAAAGCGATCTATCCTGCCTTGATGTGGTACAACAGCATCACGGGAAAGAGATCAAAGGTCATGAGCAATGATAAAAATGCCGCCCCTTCTCAATCGCTGTATGATTTGTCGGTCCAGTTGAATACCGGCAGCGTTTTAAGATTTGACTCATTGAAAGGAAAAAAGATCCTTATCGTCAATACGGCCAGCAATTGCGGCTATACGGATCAATATGCCGACCTGGAAAAATTATATGAAAAATATAAAGATAAATTGGCAGTGATCGGTTTCCCCGCTAATGATTTTAAAGAACAGGAAAAAGGAACAGATGAGGAAATAGCCGCGTATTGTAAATTAAATTACGGGATCAGCTTTCCTTTAACAAAAAAAACAACAGTGGTCAAAAGCGGGCAACAAAATGAAGTTTTTAAATGGCTGACCGATAAGAGCAGGAATGGATGGAATGATAAGCAACCTTCATGGAATTTTTCAAAATACCTGATAAATGAAAAGGGAGAGCTGGTGAGATATTTTGACCCCGCCGTCTCTCCAATGAGCGATGAAGTGATAGAAACTATTGAACACTAATCAATGTAAACGTTGTCTTATGAACTACGAAAATACTATTGGAGTAATTGGCGTAGGCCTTATCCTGATGGCATATTTCCTGCACACCGCACGATACATTCCAAACAATGGCAAGTTGTACTATGTCCTGAACATTTTTGGTGCTGCGCTGGCATGCTATGCCTCGTTCCTTATCGATTATCTTCCCTTTGTGATATTGGAAGGTACCTGGACACTTGTTTCTATCTATGGTCTGATGAAGGCAATGAAAATAAAGATAACCTAGGGCTGGAATACCGAAAATAATTAAACCTATAAGGTTTGCTGAGAGGGCGGCAGTGCGGCATAACTTATAGATTTTGTTAAGCCGGGCATTTTTCGTGATAGTTCACGAGTTCAATGGCGGTCTTCTCAAATTCGAACCCGGCATAAGTAGCGGCTATCTCATTCAACACCTCATTGATCTCTTCTTCGGTCTTTAAGGTTACCAGCCTGTTACGGAACTCCTTTATGTTGGGCAATCCTCTTAAATAATTTGCATAGTGGCGGCGCATTTCATTGATGCCAACTACCGGGTTCTTCCACTCGACTGATTTACGAAGGTGTTTACGGCAAATCGCAATGCGGTCGGCGATTGTCGGTGCAGGTAAGTGTTCACCTGTCTTTACAAAATGCTTGATTTCATTAAATATCCACGGATACCCGATGGCGGCACGGCCAATCATTATTCCATCTACTCCATAACGCCTCTTATATTCCAATGCCTTTTCAGGTGAATCTATGTCTCCGTTACCGAAAATGGGAATCCGGATGCGGGGATTGTTTTTTACTTTTCCGATCAATGTCCAGTCGGCTTCCCCTTTGTACATCTGTGTGCGTGTACGGCCATGGATGGCCAGCGCCCTGATACCAACATCCTGCAATCTTTCTGCAACCTCTTCAATGTTTCTTGTATGATCGTCCCAGCCCAGTCTTGTCTTAACAGTTACGGGTAATGAGGTTGCCTTAACAACGGCTGAGGTTAAGCGAACCATCAGTTCAATATCTCTCAATACTCCTGCGCCAGCACCCTTCAATGCTACTTTTTTTACCGGGCACCCAAAATTTATATCCAGGAGGTCTGGATTCGTTACTTCGACAATTTTTGCCGCCAGTGATAAGCTTTCTTCATCACCGCCGAATATTTGAATTCCTACTGGTTTTTCATAGTCAAAAATGTCCAGTTTCTTCATGCTTTTGATGGCATCACGGATCAAACCTTCAGATGAAATAAATTCTGTATACATCAAATCGGCCCCATTGTCTTTGCAGACCGCACGAAAAGGCGGATCACTTACATCCTCCATCGGTGCAAGAAGTAAAGGAAAATCCGGAAGTTGTATGTTACCGATCTTTACCATGGGTTAAATATCCAATGATTATTTTTGAGCCTGCAAATTTACAGTTTAATCTCCGAAAACTATGTACGATAACGATTCGAAAGGCATTTCTTTTGCGGCAGGTTTTTTTATGCTTTTGGCCTTTGCCATTGCCGGCATTTACCTGGCTAATGAGATTAATATCCAGGTCTGGAAGGCCATGACAGGAAAGAGTTATGAGCAATTTCTCACGGGCATGACTGATCCTGGCAATGCAAGAGTTTATCAAATTACACAATGCATCAATGCCGTTATCGGCTTTTTTTTCCCAACACTGATAGTTGCGTCTTTATTACACCGGAGGCCGATGAAACTGCTGGGTTTTTCATCAAATGTTACTGCCCAACAGGTCGTGCTGGTATTTTTTATTACGGCTGCAGCAGTATTTGTTGGCGGTGCCTTGAGTTATCTTAATTATCAAATTCCGTTGCCCCCTGCCTGGAAAACCAGTTTTGATAAAATGGAGGCAGATTACAATCAACAGGTGCAGGCCATATTACAACTTAAAAATAGCCGGGATTATATTCTTGCTCTTGTCATAATGGGATTCTTACCGGCCGTTTGTGAAGAAACTTTGTTCCGGGGAGGTTTGCAGAATTTTCTTTATCGCTCTACAAGAAAACCCTGGCTGGCAATTATTATCGTCAGTCTCATTTTCAGCTTAGCACATTTTTCCGCATACGGGTTTTTTTTCAGGCTTTCTCTCGGCATTGTTTTAGGTTGTCTTTATCATTATTCCGGGAAACTATGGCTTAGTACCCTCGCCCACTTTCTCAATAATGCCCTGGTAATAACAGTATCCTACATCTACATAACGCAAGGCAGGGCTATGAATGATGTATTTGGTGAAAAAACATCATCCTATTGGGGTTTGTTGGCATTACCTGTGCTTATTGCTCTTTTGTTATTTTATAAAAGGATTTTTTTTAATTCTGAAAAACGATCGACATAATATTTATTTAATGGCATTTAACTGGAAAACCTTTTGGACAAGAACATTCACCGGAGCTATTTATATAACGGTAATGCTGCTGTGTCTTTGGAACAGGTGGACCTTTCTTCTCGTGTTTTCGGTCATTCATTTTGGTTGTTGGTGGGAATACCTGCGATTAAGAGAAAAAATTCACGGTGTCAATTTCCATACATATGTCAAACTGGGTTTAATGGTGATCGGATATGGCTTAATGCTTTGGTTTTGCGGTCCATCCTACGAAATAAGAGGATATGGGCTCAAAGAGAATCTTTCATTGCCCGTATCTGCAGCCGGCTTTGCAATTTTATTAATCGGCATATTTCAAAAAACCCAGGTCCGTTTGAAATCTTTTGGAGCCGCAGCCGTGGGTTTAATATACATTTCATTATCCTGGGGTTTCATGATTGACTTTTATTCAAGGAGTGACTATCACATCTACGACACAATGTTCGTGCTGGCACCCGATGCCATACCTATTATCATTTTCGCGAGCATTTGGACAAATGATACAATGGCCTACCTGGTCGGTTCAATGATCGGGAAAACGTCCTTGTCAAAAATATCCCCGAAGAAAACCTGGGAAGGGACCATTGGGGGAATCATTCTTTGTGTGGTAATGGTAAGTTTGTTGCTGCCTTTTGTCTTCGGAATTCACAGTTCTCCTTTTTCCATCTTTCTTGCGATTCTGTCTGCTATAGCTGCAATTACCGGAACTTTTGGTGACCTTTTTGAATCCAGACTAAAACGAAAGGCCGGTGTAAAAGACAGTGGCAACCTGATGCCGGGCCATGGCGGTTTCTTGGATCGTTTTGATTCGCTATTGTTCGCAACCCCAGCTGTTTGGCTTTTACTGTTTTTTTTGAACCGCTAAGCAACGATTGAGCCGATTATGTAATCAGGGGAGATATGAAAAAAATCATCCCTTTTCTCGGTTTGTTGTTCACCTGCTCTTCTTTGAAGGCACAGGATTCGAAGTGGGCTATCTCACTTACGCCGGCCGTGGTCATATCTTCCGACCTCAAGTATGCATTTCAACCTGGCATTGAATACAGCTTTAACGACCGTTTATCGCTGCTCACAGAAGTGGCTTTTATACCAGGCGGGAGAAAGGACCTTTCTTTCAGCAATAGTAAATATTTCCGGATAAAGCCGGAACTGCGATATCACTTAAGGGAATCAAAACATGGGTTACGAACCTATGTTGGCTTTCAGTCATCTTTTACTTACAGAAAATGGGAAAATGTCAATGGTGGATGTTATTTTGATAAAAATAAGTATGCTGATAGCATATCAACGTATGATAAGGCTTCTATTAGTAGCCCTATCCTGACTTCTTCGCTTCAGCTGGGAACCCCCTTTTCTTTTGGGAATCATTTCGTCATGGATATTTTTATGGGGCTGGGTATGAGAATGATCTTTACAAAATATTCCAATGTTGAAAATGCAACAAAGGATGGTTATTTTATGCCGAGCTGCAAAATTTTTCCTGCCCCGGCTCCTGCCTATTCAATAAGCGGAACTGTTAAGAGATTTCATTGCAATTTTGGCGTCCGGTTTCTTTACCGCCTTTAGCCTTATCGGTAGGGTGCTGTTTTATATTAGCCGGTAAGACAAAAAGACGGTAAGAATTGATTTACGGATTACTTGATCTTATCGCCTTCCTCCATTGGAGTCCTTCGGACCGACTTCCCGGCAAAACCGGAAGTTACTGTCTTATCTCAGGTTTTATTTCCTGAATTCCATTGTCTAATTTTGTCATTCAATTCCTACGAATGACAATTCACAAAGAAGGCTTTACTTCGATCGCAATAGCAACGATACTTTTTGGTGTTATTAATCTCCTTTCATTTTATCTGATCAGCTATGATCATCCTATTCTCAGCTGGATTATTTTTATTGCTACCCTTGGCTTGCTCATCTTTCTTATCTCTTTTTTTCGTATCCCCAAAAGACAACTGACAATAGAAGAGAATGCGATCGTGGCCCCTGCTGATGGCACTGTGGTAGTGATCGAAGAGGTCCAATCTGATGAATATTTTACTGATCGCCGAATCCAGGTATCTATCTTCATGAGTCCGTTGAATGTGCACGTGAACCGGAACCCGGTGAGCGGAGAAGTGGCCTATAGTCAATACCACAAAGGAAAATATTTAGTCGCCTGGCATCCTAAATCATCCACGGAAAATGAAAGACATTCTATCGCCTACCGTAAAGATGGAAAGGAAATATTGGTCAAACAAATTGCCGGCGCCCTGGCTAAGCGAATCAGCAATTATCTTAAGGCCGGCCAACAGGTGAAACAGGCCGATGAAATGGGATTCATCAAATTCGGATCCAGGGTAGATGTTCTATTGCCACTCGATGCCAAAATACAGGTGAAGATCGGCGATAAGCCATTAGGTGGTGTCACAGTAATTGCCACATGGTAGAGATGGCATGGTGCGACGTTAAGTCAGACGCTTCGTACCTCAGCGTGACAAAAAGGAACAGTGTGACAAAACGATTTGTCAAGCCGACGCAGGAGGCATCTTTCATTTGAAAGACACTCTAAAATATCTGTTCCAACTCTTTCAGCGTATAGACGGTATAGGTAGGAAGCCTGCCATCAACAATGGCAACAGGTTCTTTGGTCAAATGATTAACATGTACCTGGTCAATTCCTGCATTCACCGCTCCGAGAATATCAACATCAATGGTATCACCGATCATAATGCTTTCCCCCGGCTTGGCATTGGCCTTTCCAAAGGCAAATTCAAAGATTTCCTTCTTTGGCTTCAGGCTATTGGAACCCTCTGATG